>JBKJPD010000333.1:0-5744 GCA_046595345.1 Pseudonocardia sp. | reverse complement strand
CTCGCGCGCACCTAGACCCCGACTCGCGGAAGGAGTTGCGCGAGTCGGGGTCTGCGTGTGTTCGAGTCGGGGTCAGACGGCGCAGCTGCCGTCGGCGCACGCCCCGTCACCGGACGGGGAGCTGCCGGCCGGGATGAGCACCTGGAGCGGGTGTGCGTCGGCCCAGGCCGTCTCCAGCACCTCCAGCAGGGCCTCTGCCGGCTGCGCGCCGGACACGCCGTACTTCCGGTCGACCACGAAGAACGGCACCCCGTTGATGCCGAACGCGCGGGCCTGGTGCTCGTCGGCGCGCACCGCGTCGGCGTAGCGGTCGGAGGCGAGCACCGCACGGGCCTCGTCCTCGGCGAGCCCGGCCTCGGCGCCCAGCCGGGCGAGCGTGTCCAGGTCGCCGATGCGCTCACCGTCGGTGAGATACGCCATGAGCAGGCGTTCCTTCACCGCGTCCTGGACGCCGCGATCGGCGCCGAGGTGGATCAGGCGGTGCGCGTCGAACGTGTTCCCGCCCCGCGCGCGCTCGAACCGGAACTCCCAGCCCTCGCCGGCGGCGGCCTCTGCCATCTGCCGCTGCATCCCGTGGGCCTGCTCCAGGTCCACGCCGTACTTCTCGGCGAGGTGCCCGGCGAGGTCGCCCTCGCGTTCCCGCGGCGCCGTGGGGTCGAGCTCGAAGCTGCGCCACCGCACGTCCACCTCGTCGCGGTGCGCGAATCGCGCCAGCGCCTCCTCGAAGCGGCGCTTGCCGATTGCACACCACGGACATACGACATCGGACCAGATCTCTACCTGCATGCTCGTTGCAACGTCCTCGGGTGGACGGCTCATTCCGGCTCGGTTCCCGACAGCGTCCGGTGCGTGACGAGCGCCACCGCTCGACCGTCCACCAGCATCAGGCAGGGACCGGGGCCGCCGAGTCGCCGTCGGGCGTCGACGGCGTTCTCACCCGCCCCGACGGCGGCCGGGGGCGATCCGGCGTGGTCGACGACGTCGTCGACGGCCCGGCCGGGGTCCGAGGCCACGAGTGCCCGCAGGTCGGCGGGCGTGACGGTGCCCAGCACTTCGGGTGCGGACCGGGTCGGCGCATCTGAACAGCGGGGGGTGACGACGGCCACCAGCCCGCCGCGGTGGGCTGCGATCACCTGCTCGACCGTGTGATCGGCGTGCGCCACGGCCAGCCCCCGCTCGGTCACCACATCCCGGACGTAGGGCCCTGCCGGTGAGTCGAGAAAGCCCGTCTGGGTCATCCAGTCGTCGTTGAAGTACTTGGACAGGTAGTTGCGTCCGGAGTCGGGCAGGATCGCGACGACGACGTGCTCGGGCCCCAGCCCGGCCGCCACCCGGAGGGCACCGGCCACGGCCGTGCCCGCCGAGCCGCCGACGAGTAGCCCCTCCTCGCGGGCGAGCCGGCGTGTCACCAGCAGTGACTCGCGGTCGCTGATCCGTTCGAACCGGTGGATGACGCCCGGGTCGTAGGCCGCCGGCCAGATGTCGTCGACGGTGCCGGGGTGCCGATAGTGCCCGACGCTCTCGACGAAGTAGGGGCTGCCGTCGCCACCGCCGTACACGGAGGATTCCGGATCGACCGCAACGATCGTGACGCCGTGCCGGCGCAGGTGGCGGCCGGTGCCGCTGATGGTGCCGCCGGTGCCGATGCCCGCGACGAGGTGGGTCACGCGGCCGCCGGTCTGCTCCCAGATCTCCGGCCCGGTGGTGAGCTCATGGACGCGCGGGTTGGCCGGGTTGTCGTACTGGTTGGCATACCAGCCGCCACGGGTCTCGGCGGCGATGCGGCGCGCGATGTTGTTGATGTGGCACGGGTCCTCACGCGGCACCTTGCTCTCGGTCGCCACCACCTCGGCGCCGTAGGCCCGCAGCAGGGCGATCTTCTCGCGGGCGATGCTGTTCGGGACGACGACGATCGTGCGGTACCCGTGCTGCGCGGCGACCATCGCGAGCCCGACGCCGGTGTTGCCCGACGAGCCCTCGACGATCACCCCACCCGGCCGCAGGTCACCGAGGCGCTCCGCCTCCCGCACCATCGCCAGCGCCGCCCGGTCCTTGACGCTGCCACCGGGATTGGTGAACTCGACCTTCACCCAGACCTCGGCGCTGAGTCCCGCGGTGACGCGGTTGAGGCGGATCAACGGCGTATCGCCGACGGAGTCGAGCAGGGACTCGTACACACTCACCCGCTGATCGTGCCCCACTCACCCGCGGGTCGTCACGATCTGGCGAACGAACGGGTGACTCCCGGCGCCGTAGCCTGGGCGCTATGAGCGAGCTTGCGAGCGATTCATCGGCACCGTGCCTGTGCGCTGCGACGACCGTGGGACAGCGATGAGCAGTCTTCCCGGCGACTGGTCCGCGTGGCGGGAGCGGGTCGACCTCGACGGTTACGACGAGCGTTGGCGGCAGATGGCCCAGGCGGGGGAGAACCCGCACGGCGAGGCCGATCTCGTGTCCGGCTACCGGCCCCGGTCGGTCCTCGACGGAGGATGCGGCACCGGAAGGCTCGGGATCGAGCTGGCGCGGCGCGGCGTCGTGGTGCTCGGCGTCGACGTGGACGCCGACATGGTCGCCGCGGCGTCGGTCAAGGCCCCGGAGCTGGAGTGGGTGGTGTCCGACCTCGCGGATCTGGACCGACCGGAGCGCTTCGACGTGGTGGTGCTCGCCGGCAACGTCGTCCCCTACACGGCGGCCGAGCGGCGAGCCGGGGCCGTCGCGGCCTGCGCCGGCCACCTCGGCCCCGGGGGCCGGCTGATCGCAGGGTTCCAGCTCCAGGACAGCTGGCCGACACTCCCCGACTACGACGGCTGGTGCGCTGCGGCCGGCCTGGAGCTCGAGGACCGGTTCGCCACCTGGGACCGCGGGCCGTACGCGGGCGGGAACTATGCCGTGTCGGTGCACCGGAGGGTCTCAGCGGCCCGGGAGCGGTGAGCCAACCGTGATCGTCGGTTCGGCGCGTCCCCGGCCATATCCGGCCGACTGCGCGCCGAGCCGGTGATCATGGCTTCCGTGCCGCGACGGCTGCCTCCAGGGCGGCCCGCATGGGCGCCACCGGCCCGGGCCTTCCGGTCATCAGCTCGACCTGGGCGACGGCCTGGTGCAGCAACATCTCCAGCCCGCTGACGACCCGCGCCCCGGCGGTCGCGGCGGCCGCGGCGAAGGGCGTGGGCCACGGCGAGTAGACGACGTCGAGCACGACCGTGCCGGGGCCGGGGCCGGGGCCGGTGATCAGGTCCGCGGCGCCGCCCGGCAGTGTCGAGACGACGACGTCGGCGCCCCGGATCGCGGCTGACGTTCGCGCCGGATCGGCAAGGGCGTCGCTCACGGTGGGCGAGGTCCCGAGCCGGTCGGCAGCGGTGCGTAGCTCGTCGGTGCGGGCGAGGTTGCGCACCAGCACGTCGACGTCGCCGATGCCCAGGTCGCGCAGCGCGGCGAGCGCGGCCTGCGCGGTGCCCCCCGCGCCGAGGACGACGGCCCGCCCACCGGCGGTGACACCCGCCAGCGCCGCGACGATCCCGGCGACGTCGGTGTTGTGCGCCGTCCGGCGCCCCCCGGAGAGGACCAGCGTGTTGGCGGCGCCGGTGGCCGCGGCCAGCGGCGTCACCTCGTCCGCGACCTCCAGCGCCACCCGCTTCAGCGGCATCGTCAACGACAGGCCTGCCCACTCGGCGTCGAGCCCGTCCACGAACCCGGGCAGCCCGGCCTCGTCGCACTCGTGGCGCCCGTAGTGCCACCCGTCGAGGCCGAGCGCCCGGTAGGCGGCGGTGTGCAGGACCGGCGAGAGGGAGTGCGCGACGGGGGAGCCGAGGACGGCCGCCCGCCTCGGCGCGGCAGGAGCGTTCAGCGCAGCACGAGCGTTCAGCGCCGGAAACCTTCCACCCGCACTGCACCGTCGGTGAACGCGGCGGCCGCGCGCTCGATCGCGGCGATCGAGATCGACGACTCGGCGCAGCGCATCCCGTACTTCGCGTACACGCGGTCGCCGGCGATCGTCAGCGACTCACGGCAGCGCCCCACGAAATCGGCCACCGGGTACTCACCGCCCGCCTCCAGGTACTCCGCCACGATCAGTGACGGCGAGTAGAACGATTGCTGCGACCCGTCCGGCCAGCGGACGTCGAACAGGATCTCGGGCACGGCGTCAGGTTAGAGCGGCGGTGTGCCAGGGTGGCGCAGTGGCTGGGACGGTGCTGGTGCTCGGGGGGCGTAGCGAGATCGGGCTGGCGGTGGCGCGCAGGCTCGCGGCCGGGTCGACGGTGGTGCTGGCAGCGCGGCGCAGCGGCGACCTCGACGATCAGGAGAAGGAGTTGTGCGACGCGGGCGCGCTCGCCGTCGACCGCATCGAGTTCGACGCCGACGACGTCACCTCCCACCGGGTCGTGCTGGACGAGGTCGTGCACCGCCACGGGGAGCTCGACGTGGTGGTCGTCGCGTTCGGCATCCTCGGCGACCAGGCCCGAGCCGAGCGCGACCCGGCCCACGCGCTGGAGATCGTGCACACCGACTATGTCGCGCAGGTCGGTGTCCTGCTGCACCTCGCGGCGATCCTGCGCGCCCAGGGCCGGGGGACGCTGGTCGTGTTCTCCTCGGTCGCAGGCGCCCGGGTCCGCCGCGCGAACTTTGTCTACGGGTCGGCGAAGGCCGGTCTCGACGGTTTCGCATCCGGTCTCGCCGACGCCCTGCACGGCAGCGGCGCGCGACTGCTGCTGGTGCGGCCCGGGTTCGTGATCGGGCGGATGACGCATGGGATGACACCCGCGCCGCTGTCATCGACTCCCGACCAGGTCGCCGACGCGACGGTCGCGGCGCTGCGGTCAGGGCGCGCCGAGGTGTGGGTGCCCGCGTTGCTCCGGCCGGTGTTCGCTGTGCTGCGGCACGCGCCGCGGGCGCTGTGGCGGCGGATGCCGCGCTAGCGGCGTCACCGATACCTGGTCAGCGCGGCACGATCACCCCTGGGATGCGGCCGGGAATATCTGACTCGCGATGTTCTTGTCGACGTAACGTGCCGATGCGAGTATCACCACATGTCAGTACGCATCGACACAACGTCCGCCGGCTGGGCGTCAACCCGCCAGTCGGTGCAATACGCGCATCAGGTGTGCGGCATCCGTGCTGTCCAACGCGTCGACGAGCACCCGTTCGGCCTCCGCCACCTGGGGTGCAAGCGTTTCGTGGGTCCGGCGTCCGTGCTCGGAGAGCAGCACGAGGACGCGGCGCCGATCGGTTTCATCGGCCCTGCGGTACACCAGCGCCGCCTCGACGAGCCGGTCCACGATCTTGGTCAGGGTGGGTGCCGGCACCATCGCGTGCGCGGCGATCTCCGACATCGGGTGGCCACTGCCGTCGGAGAGCAGGTCAAGGACCCGCCACTGCTCCAGGGTCGGGCCGCCTTCGCCGAGCGCGTGTTCGATCTGACGGGACACGTGGTGTCCGACCCTCGCCATGAGCTGGCCGAGGGAGGCGGTGACGACGGGGAGTGGCGCTCCTGTGCACGATCGTGTGGCCACTTCTGCTGCCTTTCCATGCTGATCGGACGATGACGAAAGCTTCTTCGATAGTAAACACTGTCAGATCGAAGTTTACAGGGCGTGGCTGATCATGGTGCGGGAGACGATCCGATGTCGCGAGTGATGACGCCCACGCGTCGATACCGGTCCGATCCGCTGGAGCTGGCGTTCGTGGTGCCACGCAGTGGCCCTGCCGGCATCTACGGGCCGTCGTGTGAGACGTGCGGCACTCTGGCG
>JBKJPD010000301.1:0-5016 GCA_046595345.1 Pseudonocardia sp. | reverse complement strand
CCCCACCGGACTCGACGAGGTTGATCACCGGCAGCCGGTTGCGCTGCGCGATCTCCAGGGCGCGCAGCGTCTTCTTCAGCGAGACCGGGTTCATCGCCCCCCCACGGACGGTCGGGTCGTGCGCGATGAGCACGCACTCCACCCCGGAGACGACGCCGATGCCGCTGATGATGCTGGCGCCGACGGTGAACGCCGTTCCCCAGGCGGCGAGAGACGACAGCTCGAGGAACGAGGCGTCCCGGTCCAGCAACAGCTCGATGCGCTCGCGGGCGAGCAGCCGGCCGCGGTCGCGGTGCCGGTCGGCGTAGCGCTGCCCGCCGCCTGCGCGGGCCAGGTCCAGCTGCTCCTCGAGCTGCTCCAGCACCGCCAGCGACGCGGCCCGGTTGGTCGCGTACTGCTCACCCCGGGGGTCCAGGGTGGAGCCCAGCACGGTGCCTTCGGAGACCCGGGGGTGCGCGGCCGTCACGCGCGGGCCCCGCCGCCGTCGCGGTCCTGGGTGTAGTGGTTCTGGAGCTGCTGGCGGAGCACGTTCTTCTGCACCTTCCCAGTGGAGGTACGGGGCAGCTCGTCGAGCACGACGACGGCCTTGGGCACCTTGTAGCCATCCAGGTGGCCGCGGACGGCGGTGAGCAGCTCGTCGGGGTCGATGACCTCCCCAGGCCGTGCCACGACAACAGCGGTGATGGCCTCGGTCCAGCGCTCGTGGGGCAGCCCGACGGCGACGACCTCGGCGATGCGCGGCTCCGCGGCGTACAACGCCCGCTCGATCTCTATCGAGGCGACGTTCTCCCCGCCGGTCTTGATGACGTCCTTGGATCGGTCGGCGAACCAGAGGATGCCGTCGTCGTCGAAGCGGCCGATGTCGCCGGAGTGGAACCAGCCGCCGGCGAACGCGGCCGCGCTCGCGGCCTCGTCGTGCAGGTACTCCGTCAGCGCCTGGGGGCTGCGGTAGACGATCTCGCCCTCGTCCCCCGGTGCCACGATCTCGCCGTCGGCGCCCATCAGCGCCACCCGCACCCCCACCGTGGGGGTGCCGACCGCGCCGGCGTGGGTGAGCTGGTGCTCGGGCCGGAACAGCGTCGTCGTGGGGCTCATCTCGGTCTGGCCGAAGAGCAGGAAGAAGTCGCAGCCGAACACCTCGATCGCCCGACGCAGCTGCGCCTGTGGCATGGGGGCCATCGCGTAGCAGGCTCTGCGCAGGCTGGAGAGGTCGCGGGTGGTGATGTCGGGGCGCTCCAGGAGCGCGCGGAACATCATCGGCAGCCCGAACACCTGGGTGATCCGCTCGCGCTCGATGGTGTCCAGCAACCGGTCGCCGTCGAAGCCGCGGTGCACGTGCAGGGTGGCACCGAGGACCACGGCCGGAGTGCAGAAGCAGTTCAGCTGAGCGGTGTGGAACATCGGCATCATGGCCACGAACCGGTCCTCGTCGTTCCAGCGGGCCTCCAGCGCCATGGTCAGCGACTCCACGTAGATGGCCAGGTGGTTGCCGACCACACCCTTGGGCGCCGAGGTGGTGCCCGACGTGTACAGGTAGGTCATCGGCGCCCGGTCACCGACGACCACCTCCACCGGGCTCGTGTCGGTGCTGGCGAACGCGGCCAACGCCGTGGTGGTGCGGCCGGCAAGTGTCTGCGGCGCACGCGCGCCGGTCCCCGGGGCCACGACCAGGTCTTCGACGGCCCCCCGTCCTTCCAGCGCCTCGGCGATCCAGCCGGCGAGCTGCGCCTCCAGCACGATTCCGCGGACCCCGGCGTGGGTGAGCACGTAGCCGGCCTCCGCGGCGCGCCACCCGAGGTTGAGCGGGACACACACCACGCCGACCTTGGCGCAGGCGTAGTAGACAGCGAGGAACTCGGCGCTGTTGCCCGACGCCAGCCCGAGGGAGTCGCCGGCGGTGTAGCCGCGCTCGAGCAGGGCGTGCGCCAGCGCGTTCGTCCAGTCGTCGAGCTCGCGGTAGGTGATCCGCCGGTCACCGTCGACCACCGCGACCTTGCTGGGCACCCGGTCGGCGGTGCGAGTCAGGGTGTCGCCGACGTTGACCCGGTGGATGAGGTTCTCGTGCAGGGGAGGGACGGACACGGGGCTCTTCCTTCGTTCGCGGTCAGGTCGCGGTCAGTAGGAGCGAGGCAGGCCGAGGGTGTGCTGGGCGACGAAGTTCAGGACCATCTCCCGGTTGACGGGGGCGATCCGGAGCAGGCGTGCGAGCCCCCAGTACGGGACCAAGCCGTACTCGGTGGACATCCCGTTGCCGCCGTGGGTCTGGATGGCGGCGTCGACAGCACCGAGCGCAGCCTCCGCTGCCGCGTACTTGGCCATGTTCGACGCCTCGCCCGCCGGCTGGCCGCTGTCGTGGGCCCACGCCGCCTTGCGGGTCATCAGAGCGGCGAGCTCGGTCTCGATGGCGGCCTTCGCCAACGGGTGCGCGACACCCTGGTGCGCCCCGATGGGGGTCGACCACACGGTGCGGTCCTTGGCGTAGGCCGCCGCCCGGCCCAGGGCGTACCGGGCGATTCCGACGCAGAGCGCGGCGCCGGTGATCCGCTCGGGGTTCAGCCCGTGGAAGACCTGGGCGAAGCCGGCCCCGACGTCGCCGACCACCATCTCCGGGCCGACGCGGACGTCGTCGAAGAACAGCGTGAACTGCCGCTCGGGCAGCATCGCGTCGACCGGGAGCGGTTGGGCCACGAGGCCCTCGGCGTCGGTGGGAACGAGGAACAGCGACATCTGGGCCTTGCCGGTGAGCTCGTCGGTGCCGGTGCGGGCCACGACGAGCAGCGCCTGCGCCTCGTCCACCCCGGAGATGTAGTACTTGGTGCCGGAGATCAGCCAGTCGGTACCGTCGCGGCGCCCCGTGGTGGACAGCCGGTGGGTGTTGGAGCCCGCCCCGGGCTCGGTGATGGCGAAGACGACCTTGCTCGTGCCGTCGGCCAGGCCGGGCAGCCAGCGCTGCTTCTGCTCGGCGTCGCCGTAGCGGGCGATGACCTCGGCGGAGATGGCCGCCGAGACCAGCAGCAGGAGCATCGGGCAGCCCTGCGCGGCGATCTCCTCGCAGACGATGGACAGCTCGACCAGACCGCCGCCCCCACCGCCGAACTCCTCCGGGACGTTGATGCCGATGAACCCAGCCTTCGCGAGGTCGGTCCACAGCTCGGTGAGTGGGGTGTGCGCTGCGGCGTGCTCCGCGTAGTACGCGCCGCCGTACCGTCCGGCGATCTGACCGACGGTCTCGCGCAGGGCCGCCAGCTCGGGCTTCTCGGTGAACTCCACGAGACACGCTCCTGTGATTGGCAATTCACTACAGAGGGAACGTAGCCGGGTAACGGCCGATCGGGAAGCCCTACAGTAGATGCACGTCACGATCTGGGGTTGACGCGGGCGGTTCCTGTGGTCGACCGTTCACTACGTGGTGCCGGGCTCCGCGTCCCGGTCGAGCTCACGAGGAGCGTGCATGGCCATCGACGTCGAGAGCCTCTACGACCGCCGGGCGGACAACCGCTGGGACCGCACCTGCGTCGGTGATCTGCTGGAGCGGCTCACCTACAGCCGCCCCGACCGCACGGCGATCACCGGGTGGGCCGGGGCCTTCGGCGATCCCGCGCTCGAGCGGCTGACCTACCGGCAGGCGGCCGAGCACGTCGACCGCATTGCCAACGGACTACTCGCCGCCGGGCTGGTCCGCGGCGACCGGGTGCTGCTCGTGTGCGAGAACTCCGTCGAGGCGTACCTGACCAAGCTTGGGGCGGCCAGGGTCGGGCTCGTGTCGGTGCCGCTGAACCCGGCCCTCGCCCCCGACGTCATCGCCCAGCTGATCCGGCTCGCCGACCCGAAGTTCGCCGTCGTCGACGCCGAGCTCTGGGACCACGTGCAGCCCGCCTTCGCCGCCTGCGAGCTCGCGGTCGACGTCACGGTGACCATCGGGGGCGGACCCGTCGGGGGCAGCACGTCGTTCACCGACTTCCTCGCCGCGCAGCCGCCAACCGCGGCGGAGGCCACCGTCCACGGTGACGACATCTGGGAGATCCTGTTCACCTCGGGAACCACGGCGCTGCCCAAGGGCGTGATGCTCTCCCACCACTACGCCCACTTCGGCGCCTACTCGTTCGCGCTCTCGCTCACCAGGGGCCTCCACGCCGAGGCCGACCTGGTGCAGGTCGCTTTCCTGCCGGTGATCTACCACGTGGCCGACCAGTGCCTCTCGCTCTCGGCGTTCCTCACGGGTGGGCGGTTGGTGATCGGTCGGCGACCGGTGCCGGCCGAGATGGCGGCGGCGGTGCAGCGCGAGGGCGGCACCTCGATCTGGGGGGGCTCACCGCAGATGGTCAAGGCGTTCGCCGCTGAGCTGGCTGCGACGCTGGGGCCGGGTCAGCAGAGCTCGCTTCGAGTAGTCGTCTACGGGTGGGGGGCGTTGGAGGCCGGTGTCCGGTCGTCGCTGCAGGCAAGCTGTAGTGATGACCTGTCGATGATGGGGATCTTCGGTCAGACCGAGGCCATCAGCTGTCACCGGTTCTGGCCGGACACCGAGCAGGAGAAGGTCCGGTCGGCGGGCACGTCACTGAACTACGTCGGCATCCCCAGCCCGCTGCTGTCCTCGATCGTGATGGACGTTGACGGTGCCTCGTTGATGGACTCCCCCGGTGTCCCCGGCGAGGCGGTGTACCGCTCCCCCGCCGTGACCGCGGGCTACTACCGGGACCAGGCAGCCACCGAGGATGCCTTCCGCTACGGATGGTTCCACTCGGGGGACAGCTGTGTGGTCGACGAGGACGGCATACGGATCATGGTCGACCGGTACAAGGACATCATAAAAAGCGGCGGGGAGAACGTCTCCAGCCTCCGAGTTGAAGCGCTGCTGCACGAGCACCCCCAGGTCGCCAAGGCCGCCGTCGTGGGCCTGCGGCACGAGCGGTGGGGCGAGGCCGTCACCGCCGTCGTCGTCCGCGCGCCGCGGGCAACGGTCACCGAGGTCGAGCTGGTCGACTGGTGCCGGGAGCGGCTCGCCGGTTTCGAGACGCC
>JBKJPD010000186.1:0-4037 GCA_046595345.1 Pseudonocardia sp. | reverse complement strand
GGTCGCCGATGAGCGCCACGGAGATCAGCTCCAAGACCGGCATCGACCAGCGCCGCTACACCGGCCGCGACATCGAGCAACTGGCGTTGGAGGCCGCCACGGCGGCGCTGGCCCACTCGGGCCGCCACACCTCCGAGATCGGTGCGGTCCTCGTCGCCACCTGCACCAGCAGCCGGCTCATCCCGTCGCTGGCGACGTGGCTCTCGGGCGAGTTGGGCCTGTTGCAGACGCACTGCTCGGCCGATATCGTCGCCGCGTGCGCAGGCCTGTCCTACGGCCTGGCCGAGGCCGTCCGGCAGCTCCAGGAGATCGATCGACCCGTGCTGCTGGTCTGCGTCGAGAAGTTCTCCGACAAGATCGGCGCCGTCCGGACGTCGCGGATGATCTTCGGTGACGGCGCGGCCGCCATGGTGATCGCGCCGGCGCCCGAGGGGGAGCGCGGCGACATCGACGTGCTCCAGACCTACGCCAGCGGGCCCGCCAGCCAGGTCAACTCGATCATCTGGCCCAATCCTGAGTTCGACAACGACATCACGGTGTACGGCCCGGAGGTCAAGGCACTGGTGGCGCGATACCTGGACCAGATGATGGGCGAGCTCGGGGAGCTGCGCGACCCCGACGACCCCGGCCGATCGCTGCTGGAGTCGATCGAGCTGATCGTGCCCCATCAGGCCAACAAGACGATGATCCTGGGGCTCGCGGACAAGGCGGGCCTCTCGCACGACCAGCTCTACTTCAACATCGAGACGATGGGCAACGTGTCCGCGGCATCCATTCCCATCGCGATGTTCGACGCCGTGCGGGACAAGGTGATCACCGCCCCGACCCGCGTGTTCGCCCCCGGTTTCGGCGCGGGAGCGGTCGGTGGTTACGCGGTGCTGACCATTGACCCGTCGATCATGGCGCCCGAGGTCGTGCTGGAGGACGTTTCCGGTGCTGCAGCCCAACCCGGTGGAGCCCAACCCGGTGCAGCCCGCCACGGCGGCGGCACGACCACCGACGACGTCCGCGTGGCATTCGGAGAGTGAGCAAGATGGTGCACTTCCAGCGAATCGCGATCGTCAACCGGGGCGAGCCGGCGATGCGTCTCATCCACGCCGTCCGCGAGTGGAACGCCGAGGGACGCAGCCCGCTGCGGACGATCGCGCTTTTCACCGCGGTGGATCGGCACGCGATGTTCGTGCGCGAATCCGACGAGTCCGTTCTGATCGGTCCGGACGACGCGGACGACTTCGGTCCGAGTCCCTATCTCGACTATGCCGAGCTGGAACGGGCACTGCGGGTGTCCCGGGCGGACGCGGCGTGGCCCGGGTGGGGATTCGTATCGGAGAAGGCCGAGTTCGCGGAGCTCTGCCGGCGCCTCGACATCGTCTTCGTCGGGCCGTCGCCGGAGGTGATGCGCCGCCTCGGGGACAAGATCGAGGCCAAGCGCCTCGCCGAGGAGGTCGGCGTCCCGTTGGCGGCGTGGAGCGGCGGACCGGTCGTCGACGTCGCCGCCGCACGTGAGCACGCCGAACGCATCGGCTACCCGCTGATGGTCAAGGCCACCGCGGGCGGGGGCGGGCGCGGGATCCGCCGTGTCGAGACGCCCGGAGAGCTCGCGGACGCGTTCGAGCGCGCGAGCTCGGAGGCGGCCAAGACCGCCGGTGACGCCACCGTCTTCCTGGAGCGCGCCATCCGGGGCGGGCGCCACGTGGAGGTCCAGATCGTCGCCGACGCCACCGGTGACGTCTGGACGCTGGGCATCCGGGACTGCTCCGTGCAGCGCCGCAATCAGAAGGTCCTCGAGGAGTCCGCGTCCACGGCGCTGGACTCCGAGCAGGAGAAGTTGCTGCGCACCGCCGCGTCCGAGCTGGTCCGCGCCGCCCGTTACGTCAACGCGGGCACGGTGGAGTTCCTCTACGAGCCCGGGGAACGGTTGTTGACGTTCCTCGAGGTCAACACGCGCCTGCAGGTGGAGCACCCGGTCACCGAGGCGACCACCGGCGTCGACATCGTCAAGCTCCAACTGCACATCGCAGCCGGTGGGTGCCTCGCCGACATCGCCCCGGAAGCCCCGCCCGCCCGCGGGCACGCCATCGAGGCGCGGCTGACCGCGGAGGACCCCGAGAACGGCTTCGCCCCTGCACCGGGCCGCATCGAGCACCTGGCACTGCCCAGCGGCCCCGGCATCCGGGTCGACACCGGGGTGGCCGCGGGCGACGTGATCCCGCCGCAGTTCGATTCCATGATCGCCAAGGTGATCGCGTGGGGCAGCGACCGGGCGGAGGCGCGTGCGCGGCTGTCCCGCGCCCTGCGCCAGACGGCCGCGGTGATCGACGGCGGAACCACCAACAAGGCGTTCCTGCTCGACCTGCTCGACCGCCCCGAGTTCCTCGCCGGCGGCATCGACACCACCTGGCTCGACACCCTGATGGCCAACGGGTACGCGCCGCCGCGGCGCCTGGACATCGCACTGCTCGCGGTCGCCGTGGAGGCCCAGGACGCCCATGTCACCCGCCAGCAGACGAGGCTGTTCACCTCCGCCGAACGCGGCCGCCCCGAGGTCGGCCACGAGACCTGGCACCAGGTCGATGTCCGTGCCGCCGGGCCGATGGGCAGCAGCACTGCCTACCGGTTGCGCGTGGCGCAGCCGCGGGGGACGCGCTACCGCGTCGAACTGGACGGGCACACGATCGACGTCGACGC
Source organism: Pseudonocardia sp. (assembly GCA_046595345.1). GTDB lineage: Bacteria > Actinomycetota > Actinomycetes > Mycobacteriales > Pseudonocardiaceae > Pseudonocardia. Next base: position 1,349 of record JBKJPD010000186.1, on the reverse strand, counting down.
CGAACGCACCGGGCGCTTCGAGCGCAAGCTGATCGTCGGTGAGCACCGCTATGGCGTGCTCTCGGTCCTGCAGGGTTCGGACTACCTCGTCGAGGTCGACGGGGTCGTACACCGCATCTCCGGCGGCGAGGCCGGAATGGTGCGCGCCCCGGCGCCGGCGATGGTCGTGGCCATCCCCGTCGCCGTGGGCGACCTCGTCGAGGCCGGGGACGTTGTGGCCGTCGTGGAGTCCATGAAGCTGGAAACCGCCCTGCGCGCGCCCGTCGCCGGTCGGGTGCGGGAGATCCTCGTCGCCCCCAACACCCAGGTCGAGGGCGGCACCAAGCTGGTGCGCCTCGAACCCGACGCCGCCGCCGGAACCGTCTCCACCGACGAACGTGCCGGCCTTTCCGAGCTCGCCACCGACCGGCCGGCGATCACCGATCCGGCCGCGGCCGCGGACGACGCGCTCAGCGCGCTGCGCTGGCAGGTGCTGGGCTTCGACGTCGACGACCGGGAGACCCGGCCGCTGCTGGCGCGTCTCGCCGCCGCCCGCAAGGACCTGCCCGGTGACGACCCCGGTGTGCAGGCGCGCGAGACCGCTGTGTTGCAGATCTTCGCCGACCTGTGTGCGCTGTCGCGCAACCGGCGTGGGCCTGACGGCGCGGACAGCCCCGGGGCCGCGGACCCCGTTGACTTCGACGAGGCGTCCCGCAACCCGCAGGAGTACCTCTACGCCTACCTGCGCTCGCGTGACGCCGACGCCGAAGGGCTGCCGGAGTCGTTCCGGGCCAAGCTGCGCACGGCACTGGCCCACTACGGCGTCACGGACCTGGAACCCCCCACCGCTCAGGCGGCCGCCGCGCTCGACAGCGCGCTCTAGCGCATGTTCCTCGCGCACCGCAGGGCCGTGACCCAGGTTCCGGTGATACTGGACCTGCTGCAGTGGCGGCTGAGCCATCCCCGGGCCCTCCCCGCCACCCCTGAGGGGTATGTCGCCACCCTCGACCAGCTGGTGCGCGCCACGCAGCTTCGTCATCCCGTCGTGGGGGACCTGGCCCGCCAGGTCAGGTACCGCTGCTTCGACGCGCCGGCCGTCGAGGCCGAGCGCGAAACGGCGCGGCGGCAGGTCCGTGCGTCGCTCGACGAGCTGGCGGCCGATCCCGACACACCGGACCGGGCCGCCCGGATCGAGTCGATCATCGCCTCGTCCGAGCAGATCCTGGGTGTGTTCGGCGACCGGCACAACGGCGCACTGCTGGAGATCATGACGCGGCGCTACTACTCGGTCCGCCCGCTGGAAGGGATCACCCTCACCGAGGAGGGCGGCCGCCCGCTGCTCACCACGCAGTACACCTACCAGGGCCGCA
>JBKJPD010000114.1:0-3108 GCA_046595345.1 Pseudonocardia sp. | reverse complement strand
GGGGAGCCGTCACCGCGGGCGAGGACGAAGTCCGCCACCGTGCCCGCGCGGAACGTCACGTCCCCGCGCAGGAGATCGGTGAACGTGATGTCGCGGTCGGGCATCCGCAGCCGGTAGACCGGTGCGCGGCCCTCGTCCCGGAAGGCCGCGCGCTGGGCCTCGGTCAGGTCGCGGTCGGCGTTGTCGTAACCGAGCTTGGGATCGCGGCCACCTGCCTTGTGCCGGGCCTCGATCTCCGCCGCGTTGGAGAACGACTCGTAGACCTCGTCGCCTGCGATCAGCTTGGCGAGCGCGTCCGCGTAGACGGCACTGCGCTCGCTCTGCCGGTAGGGGCCGTGCGGGCCGCCGACGTCGGGACCCTCGTCCCAGTCAAGGCCGAGCCAGGCCAGCGCGTCGAGCAGCGCGGCGTAGGACTCGGCGGAGTCGCGGCTCGCGTCGGTGTCCTCGATCCGGAACACGAAGGTGCCGCCGGTGTGCCGGGCGTGCGCCCAGTTGAACAGGGCCGTGCGGATCAGACCGACGTGCGGTGTGCCCGTAGGGGACGGGCAGAACCGGACCCGGACAGCATGTGGAGAAGTCATGGTGGCGGCAGAGTACCGGACCGGCGTAGATTTCAACGCATGACGAATAGTTACACCCCGCCCGGGGAGCGCACGACCTGCCTCGTCGTCGGCGGGGGTCCTGCCGGGATGGTCCTCGGGCTGCTCATGGCCCGGGCGGGGGTACCGGTGACCGTGCTGGAGAAGCACGCCGACTTCCTGCGCGACTTCCGCGGCGACACCGTCCACGCCTCCACGCTGACCCTGCTCGACGAGCTCGGCCTCGGCGAGCGCTTCGCCGCCATCCCGCAGCGCCGGATAGACCGCGCGCAGATACAGCTCGACCAGGGGATCGTGCAGGTCGCGGACCTGCGCCGGCTCCCCGGCGCGCACCAGCACATCGCGATGGTGCCGCAGTGGGACTTTCTGGGCCTGCTCGCCGACGCCGCCGCCGAGGAGCCCACATTCACCCTGCGACGCAACACCGAGGTGGTCGGCCTGCTGTACGACGGCGCCCGGGTGCGCGGCGTCCGCTACCGCGACCGCGTCGATGGCAGCGAGCACGAGTTGGGTGCGTCGCTCACCGTCGGTTGCGACGGCCGGGGCTCGGCGGTGCGCGAAGCCGCGGGGCTGCGACCGCGCTCGTTCGGCGTGCCGATGGACGTCTGGTGGTTCCGGCTGCCGCGTCACGCCGGCGATCCGTCGGGCGGCGTCGGGCGGATCTCCCCCGGTCAGTTCGCCGTGATGATCGACCGCGGCGCCTACTGGCAGGCCGCCTATCTGATCGGCAAGGGATCCGACGCGGCGATGCGCGCGGCCGGCATCGACGCCTTCCGCGCACGGATCGCCGGCCTGATGCCGTGGATGGCCGACCGCCTCGGCGCACTCGGCTCGTTCGACGACGTCAAGCTGCTGGAGGTCACACTGGATCGGCTGCGCCGCTGGTATGCCGACGGACTGTTGGTCATCGGGGATGCCGCGCACGCGATGTCGCCGGTAGGCGGGGTCGGGATCAACCTCGCGGTGGCCGACGCCGTCGCCACCGCCCGACTGCTCGCCCCTGCCCTGCGCAGTATCGACATTACCGGGGGCGGGATCGTGCCCCGCTCACTGCTGCGACGCGTACAGCAGCGGCGCTGGTGGCCCACGGCGATCATCCAGGGCGCGCAGCGGGTCGCCCACCGCGCGATCCTGGGCAGCCGGGCCGCCGTGCCCGACGCGCTCACCGTTTCCGGGACGCAGGGTGACATCCCGGTGGCCGGCCTGCTCGGTTCTGCGGACGGCACGATCGCGGCACCGACCGGGTCGTTGCCGCTGCCGATGCGCCTGCTGCGACGGTTCCCCGCGTTGCAGGGGATCCCGGCCCGCGTGATCGCCATCGGGCCGCTCCCCGAGCACGCCCCGGCGTGGGCCCGGCGATCGCCCAGACCCGCCGACCGCTGAGACAGCCTGCCGAGCACCCTCGAGATCAGCGTTGGCGCCGTATCCGGCCCCGGGAACAGCAACGACGCACGCCTCGATCCGAACGCCTGCGGCACGCCCACCTGCAGGATCAGGGCGATGGCGCGGGCTCGGCGATCCCGCACTCCCCCACCCGCCAGAAACCGACCCGCTCGTAGACCCGGCTCGCCGCGTCGTCGGCGGCCGCGAGGAACACCAGTTCCGCGCCGGCGTCCCGGGCGGCGCCGGCCAATAGCGCCGTCACCGCGGCGCCAAGGCCGCGGCCGCGCTCGGCCGTCGCCGTCCCGATCCCGACGAGCTCGACCACGTTTCCGGCCCGCTGCGCCGACCCTGCGGCAACCGGCCCGTCCGGCCCGGTCACCAGCGCCCTGGCGACCGCACCCGTGGCGAGGTCGGACCGCAGGACGTTGACGGCGGCGCCGGTCAGGGGGCGCGGTATCGGGGCTCCGAAGGCCGCCGCGGCGACGGCACCGACCGCGTGCGCGGTGGCGGGCAGATCGCCGTCGAGTGGACCGAGCAGGCGCGCCTCGTAGCGGTCCGGAACCGGTGCGGACGCGGGAATTCCATCGAGGACGAGCAGCGAACACACCCGCACCGGGAGCCCCACGGCCGCGGCGGCATCAGCCATCGTCGGCGACGCGTCCAGCACCCACTCGAACGCCTCGGGCACCCGCAGACCCCGCTGCAACGCGCGCATCCGATCGACATCGGAGGCCGTGATCGGGGAGCCACCCGGCACCGGGCGGGCGTAGAACGTCCAGCCGGGACCGTCGCGGGTGAACAGGCGCAGCGGCCCGTCGTCGGTTGCGGTGGCCCAGCGCCGGGGCACGGCGTCGCAGAACCCGTCGATCCGCGCCAGTACTGAATCCATGGCGGTGATCCTGCCCCCGGTCGCCCGAAACGCCCGACTCGGCCGCCGATTCGTGGCGGCTCGCGGGCCGCTCCCGGCGGAAACTGAGCGACCATGACCCCCGAGGGGCTCGGCGGATCCGGCGGTCCCCGGCCCGCCGCCATCGGCCTCACCGTTCTCGGCCCGCGGCGGTCACCGGTATGCGGGTGCGCAGGACTGCGAAGGCAAGCGCGTCGACCAGTGCCAGCCACGACGCCT
>JBKJPD010000096.1:0-8342 GCA_046595345.1 Pseudonocardia sp. | reverse complement strand
GCTCGGAGCAGCAGATGCTGGTGGGGGACAGGGTGATCGGGCACGTCCGTTCGACGGGTACCTGGCGCGGGGAAGTGGAGGCGGACCTGCCGTGGCTGTCCCTGCCCGCGCAGGTGTTCGTCGTCGTGACGGTGACCACGGCGTGGGCGGCCGCACAACTGGCGGCGGCCGCCCCGTCGTAGCCGCAGGAGCCGTCAGGCCAGCGGGACGACCTCGGGAGCGCCCATCCGGGCCGAGTCGGCCGTCTCGTCGTCGGGCATCCTCTGGCTCTCCCGCTCGGCGTCGACCCGCTTGCGGTAGTGCTCGATCTCGCGCGCCAACTGCTCGTCGCTCCAGCCGAGCACCGGGGCCATCAGGAGTGCGACCTCCTCGACCGCGCCGATGCCCCGGTCGAACGTCTCGATGGAGATACGGGTGCGGCGGGCCAGTACGTCCTCCAGGTGCCGGGCGCCCTCGTGGGAGGCTGCGTAGACGATCTCGGCGCGCAGGAAGTCCGACGCCCCGGCCAGCGGATCGCCCAGCGTGGGGTCGGCCGCCACGAGGTCGAGCACCTCGTCGATCATCGACCCGTAGCGGCCCAGCAGGTGCTCGATGCGGGCCACGTGCAGCCCGAAGCGTGCGGCGAGTTGGTAGCGGGCGTTCTTCATCGCTTCGAAGCCCTCGGCCCCCAGCAGTGGTACGTGCTCCGTGACCGACCGCGGCACCTTCTGGTCCAACGCGTGCACGGCGGCGTCGACGGCGTCGCGGGCCATGATCCGGTAGGTCGTGTACTTGCCGCCCGCGACCACGACGAGCCCCGGCACGGTGTGCGCGACGGCGTGCTCGCGGGAGAGTTGCGACGTCGAGTCCGACTCACCCGACAGCAGCGGCCGCAGCCCCGCGTACACGCCCTCAACGTCGGCGTGCGTGAGCGGCTGCTCCAGCACCGCGTTGACGTGGGTGAGCAGGTAGTCGATGTCGGCGGCGGACGCGGCCGGGTGGGCCTTGTCCAGATCCCAGTCGGTGTCGGTGGTGCCGATGATCCAGTGCCGGCCCCACGGGATGACGAACAGCACCGACTTGTCGGTGCGCAGGATCAGCCCGGAGCTGCCCTGGATGCGGTCGCGTGGCACGACGAGGTGGATGCCCTTGCTGGCCCGGACCTTGAACTGCCCGCGTTCCCCGACCAGACCCTGCGTCTCGTCGGTCCACACGCCGGTGGCGTTGATCACCTGCTTGGCATGGATCTTGAGCGTCGCACCGGACTCGAGGTCGAGCACCTCGGCGCCGGTGACCCGCTCACCCTCGCGCAGCAGGCCGACCACCCGCGCCCGTGAGGCGACGTGCGCCCCGTACGCGGCGGCCGTGCGGGCGATGAACATCGTGTGCCGCGCGTCGTCCACCTGCGCGTCGTAGTACTGAAGGGCGCCGATCAGCGCGTCCTTGCGCAACGACGGCACGATCCTGCGCGCGCCGCGGCGGGTGAGGTGGCGGTGGTGGGGGACGCCCCGCGCCCGCCCGGACAGCATCCCGAGCACGTCGTAGAGCGCCACTCCCGCTCCCGCGTAGAACCGCTCCCACACCCGATGCTTGAGCGGGTAGATGAACGGCACCGGGCGGACGAGGTGCGGGGCGAGCGTGTCCAGGAGCAGCCCCCGTTCCTGCAGCGCCTCGGCGACCAACCGGAAGTCGAGCATCTCCAGGTAGCGCAGGCCACCGTGGATGAGCTTGCTGGAGCGGCTCGACGTGCCGGAGGCGTAGTCACGAGCCTCGACGAGCCCGACGGCCAGCCCGCGAGTGGCGGCGTCGAGCGCACACCCGGCGCCGACGACCCCGCCCCCGATGACCAGCACGTCGAGTTCGGTCTCCGGAGAGGTCGTCGCAGCCATGGCGAGCAATGCGTCCTCGCGGGCAGATGGGGATAGCGCGACCGATCGCATGTGTTTCCTTTCGTCCGTAACCGCGGATCCCGCGGCGGATCCCGCGGCGGATTCCGACGAACAGCCCCGCGTCGGAACATATCCGAACCGGGGGTTCGTCGCCTGGCGGGCGCGTGGTATGCGCGCCCGCCAGATCAGTTCACGTCCACCCAGTCCAACGTCCGGGTGACCGCCTTCTTCCACATGGTGTATTTGGTCTCGCGCTGTTCAGCGGACCACCGGGGCTGCCAGCGCTTCGACTCGTTCCAGTTGGCCCGCAGCTCATCGGTGTTGCGCCAGAACCCCACCGCGAGCCCGGCCGCGTAGGCAGCGCCCAGCGCGGTGGTCTCCGCGACGACGGGTCGGCTGACCGCGACGCCCAGGACGTCGGCCTGGATCTGCATGCACAGCTCGTTGGCGGTGACGCCGCCGTCGACCTTGAGCACCTCCAGATGCACTCCGGAGTCGGATTCCATCGCCTCGGCCACGTCGCGGCTCTGGTAGCAGATCGCTTCCAGCGTGGCCCTCGCCAGGTGCGCATTCGTGTTGAACCGGGACAGCCCGACGATGGCGCCGCGGGCGTCGGAGCGCCAGTAGGGGGCGAAGAGCCCGGAGAAGGCCGGCACGAAGTACACGCCGCCGTTGTCGGGCACCTGCCGGGCCAGCGACTCGCTCTCGGCGGCGCCGGAGATGATGCCGAGCTGGTCGCGCAGCCACTGCACCGCCGAGCCCGTGACGGCGATCGAGCCTTCCAGCGCGTAGATCACCGGTTCGTCACCGAACTTGTAGCAGACCGTGGTGAGGAGCCCCGCTTTCGAACGGACCAGCTCGGTTCCGGTGTTGAGCAGCATGAAGTTACCGGTGCCGTAGGTGTTCTTGGCCTCGCCGGGGGCGAAGCACACCTGGCCGACGGTGGCGGCCTGCTGGTCGCCGAGGTCGCCGGTGATCGGCACCTCCCCGGCGAGCGGCCCGTCGGTCAGGGTCAGGCCGTAGGGCTCCGGCGAGGAGCTCGGCCTGATCTGGGGCAGCATCGACCGCGGGATCCCGAAGAAGCCGAGCAGTTCGTCGTCCCAGTCAAGGGTTTTGAGGTCCATCAGCATCGTGCGGCTGGCGTTGGTCGGGTCGGTGACGTGCACGCCGCCGCGGATGCCGCCGGTGAGCTGCCAGATCAGCCAGCTGTCGGTGTTGCCGAAGATCGCGTCACCGCGCTCGGCGGCCGCGCGGGCGCCGTCGACGTTCTCCAGGATCCACTGGATCTTCCCGCCGGAGAAGTACGTGGCAGGGGGTAGGCCCGCCTTGTGCCGGATGACGTCGCCGCGGCCGTCGCGGTCCAGGGCGGAGGCGATGCGGTCGGTGCGGGTGTCCTGCCAGACGATCGCGTTGTAGAGCGGTCTGCCGGTGCGCCGGTCCCATACGACGGTGGTCTCACGCTGGTTGGTGATGCCCAGCGCGACGAGGTCCGATGCCACGAGTCCGGTCTTGTTCAGCGCGGTCTGCAGGACCGCTGAGGTGCGTTCCCAGATCTCGACGGGGTTGTGCTCCACCCAGCCGGCCCGCGGCATGATCTGCTCGTGCTCCAACTGGTGGCGGCCCACCTCGTTGCCGGAATGGTCGAAGATCATGAAGCGGGTGCTTGTGGTGCCCTGGTCGACGGCGCCGACGAACTCGGTCATGGTGACTCCTCTGAGTTGGACAACCGGCTCTGCGAGGTGGGCTCGGACACCGTCACGAGCGCGGGCTCGGAGGGTAGAAAGTTCTCGATCATGAACTTGAACAGCGCGCCACCGATCAGGCCGCCGATGATCGGGGCGACGATGGGCAACCAGAAGTACAGGTCGCCGTTCTGGTCGAACATGGCGTCGGAGTAGCCGGTGATCAGCGTCAGCAACCGGGGCCCGAGGTCGCGGGCCGGGTTGATCGCATAGCCCGCGTTGGCGCCCCAGGCCATCCCGATCGCGACGACGAGCAAGCCCACCACCACCGGGCCGAGGTTGGCCATCGGCGGGTTGTTCGCCGCCGTGGTCAGCGCGAAGATCACGAAGACCAGGATCGCGGTGCCGACGATCTGGTCGAAGAACGCCGTCGGGATGGTCGCGCCGGCGGTGCCGTTCCCGGGCAGCGTCGAGAAGATGATCTGGGTCGCGAACGTGTGCTCGGGGTCTACCTTGTTGATCAGGTCCGAATAGACGAACCGGACGATCGCCGCGGCTACGAACGCGCCCGCGGTCTGGGCGAGCGAGTAGGGCAACACCTTGCGCCACGGGAAGCCCTTGAACGCGGCCAGCGCGATCGTCACGGCCGGGTTCAGATGGGCACCGGAGAGCCGGGCCGCGACGTAGACGCCGAGCGTCACGCCGATGCCCCAGGCCCACGCGATGGAGTCGTGGCCGCCAAGACTCCCATCGGGCGTGGTCACGACCTGCGCAACCACGCCGGCACCGATCAAGATCAGGATCATGGTGCCGAGGAATTCGGCACTCAGCGCCCCGATGTACGAGTTCTTCGTCATTGAAGTCTCCCAACGTTCCCGCTGCATCGGCGGGTTTCACGGGACGGTACGAACAGCCGAGACCCCGGTCAACGCCGAGCATTCGACATTGTCGAACGCCCGGGCCGGGGAAGATCACACGCCTGTACGGTCGGGGCGTGCCGCGGAACATCCAGTCGATCGAGCGGGCCGTCGCCGTGCTGCGGTTGCTCGGCAGCACGGACCGGCCGCTCGCGCTGCACGAACTCGCCGCCGCGCTCGACCTGCCGCGCCCCACCGCCCACGGGATCGTCGCGACGCTGCGTGCGGTGGGATTCGTCGAGCAGGACCCGGTCTCGACCCGCTACCGGCTCGGGTCGGGCCTGCGCGATCTGGGCCGGGGCGGTTGGGACCGCCACGACCTGCGCGCCGCGGCGATGAACTGGGCGGACTCGCTGGCCGGCAGCACCGGGCTCGCCGTGCACCTTGGCGTGGTGGCCGACGGCGAGGTCCTGCTGGTGCACCACGTCTTTCGTCCCGACGGCTCGCCGCAGCGCATCCGCACCGGCGAGCGCCAACCGTTGCACGCCACCGCGCTGGGTAAGTGCCTGCTCGCCTTCGCCCCGGTCGCCACCCCGCCACCCCGTGACCTGGAGTTGCAGCGCTTCACCGGGCGGACCTGCGTGGGCGTCGCGGTCCTGGAGGCGCACCTGGCCCTTGCCCGTTACCGCGGCTGGGCGGCCGACAACGGTGAGTTCGAGCCGCAGGTCGGCGCGGCCGCGGCGCCACTGCGCGCCGCGGGCGGGATCGTCGTCGGAGCACTCGGTGTGGTCGGGCCGTTGGAGGAGCTGTTCGGGCTGGGCGGAGAGCTACGGGCCCGCCCGGCCGAATGCCTGCTCGGCGCGGCGGCCGAGGTGTCGGCGGAACTGGTGGCGGGATCGTGACCGAGCGTGTGATCGCGGCGATCGACCAGGGCACGACGTCCACCCGGTGCCTGCTGTTCAACCGGTCGGGTCTGATGCTGGCGGTGGCCCAGCGCGAGCACCGGCAGTTCTTCCCGAGCCCGGGGCGGGTCGAGCACGACGCCATGGAGATCTGGCGCAACGTCACCCGCGTCGTCCCGGCGGCGCTGCGTAACGCGGGACTGGCACCGGAGAACATCGTGGCGCTGGGGATCGCGAACCAGCGCGAGACCACCGTCATCTGGGACCGGCACACCGGCCGTCCGCTGGCGCCCGCGATCACCTGGCAGGACACCCGCACCGACGGCATCGTCGGCAGGCTCGTCGAGGAAGGACACGCGCCGCGCGTCGAGGAGATCTCGGGGCTCATACCCGCCACCTACTTCGCGGGGCCGCGGCTGCGGTGGCTGCTCGACCATGTGCCGGGCGCGCGCGCCGGCGCCGAGGCCGGCGACGTCCTGTTCGGGACGATGGAGACCTGGCTGATCTGGCGCCTGACCGGCGGTCGGCACGTCACCGACGTCACCAACGCCAGCCGCACGATGCTGATGGACCTCCGGACGCTCGAGTGGTCCGACACGCTGCTCGACGTGCTCGCGGTGCCGCACCGGATGCTGCCCGAGATCCGGTCCAGCGCGGAGGTCTACGGCACCTGCACCTCGGTGCTGCCCGGCGTCCCGGTGGCGGGGGCGCTGGGCGACCAGCAGGCCGCGCTGGTCGGGCAGGCGTGCTTCGCTCCCGGAGAGGCGAAATGCACCTATGGCACCGGGGCGTTCCTGCTGATGAACACCGGCTTCCGGCCGGTGACGTCCACGCACGGGCTGATCCCGACCGTCGGGTACCTGTTCGGCGACCGGCCCGTGTACGCGCTGGAGGGCGCGATCGCGATGACCGGGTCGCTCGTGCAGTGGTTCCGCGACGCGCTGGGGATGATCTCCACCGCCGCGCAGATCGAGACGCTGGCCGCCACCGTCCGCGACAACGGCGGCTGCTACATCGTCCCGGCCTTCTCCGGTCTGTACTCCCCGCGCTGGCATCCCGAGGCGCGCGGGGTGATCGTCGGACTCACCTCGTTCATCAACCGCGGCCATCTCGCCCGCGCCGTGCTGGAGGCCACCGGCTGGCAGACCCGCGAGGTCCTCGACGCGATGAACGCCGACTCCGGAATGCCGGTCACCCGGCTCAAGGTCGACGGCGGGATGACGGCCAACCACCTGCTCATGCAGTTCGTCGCAGATGTACTGGACGTGCCGGTCGAGCGCCCGCTGGGGTCGGAAGCCGTGTCGCTGGGCGCGGCCTACGCGGCCGGGTTGGCAGTCGGGCACTGGTCCGACGTCGAGGTGCTGCGCGCGAACTGGCATCGCGCCGCCGCCTGGGAGCCCGCGATGGATCCGGCCCGACGGCGCAGCGAACGGGAGAACTGGGGCCGGGCGGTGAGTCGCAGCTACGGGTGGGTCCAGGCCCCCGCCCCCGGCTGACCCCGCGGGTCGGTACGAGATTGTGCGCAAGTACCGCTCAGGCCGCCGGAGCCGCCGTCGACCAGATCGCGCCCGTCATGAGGACGGTGCGCAGGTCGTCCACGTCGCGTACCACCGCGCGGGCGCCGTGCAGTTCGCCGGGTTCGGCGTAGCCCCAGGCCACCGCGATCGTCGGGACGCCATGCGCGGCGGCGCCGTCGACGTCGTGGTGGCGGTCGCCGACCATGACGACGGCGTCGCGCAACGGATCGAGGCCGAGCCGATGCAGGACCGAGCCGACGACGGCGGCCTTGCCGACCCGGCCCTCGGCGTGGTCCGCGCCGCCCACCAGCGCGAACCGGTCCGCGATCCCCACCCCGGCGATGATCCGGCGGGCGAGGTGCTCGGGTTTCGACGTCGCGACGGCGAGCCGGAGCCCGGCGGCCGCGAGCTCGTCGAGCAGCGCGGGAATGCCGGGATAGAGCGGGGTGTGGGTGGCGGCGACGAGGTCGTAGCCCGCGCGGTAGATCGTGATAGCCGCCGCCGTCTGCTCGGCGGAGAGCCCCAGCATCGGGAGCGCGGTCTCGAGCGGGGGGCCGACGAGCGTCCGCAACACCTCGGGGCCGGGCACGGGCGCGCCGACGGTCGTGAGGGCCGCGGCGAGGTGCTCGCCCATCAGGGCGGCGGAGTCGGCGAGGGTGCCGTCGAGGTCGAGCAGGGCGGTACGCACCCGGGGCAGGATACGGCGCGCTACCTGATCGCGGAGTGTCGAGGCGAAACGGCGGTCGAGGTCATGCACGGTCCGTGCGACATCCGGCGGGACACCGGGTATCCCAGCCGCGCCTGCACTGCGGCGGACAGCAGCGCGTGCTCCTGGCAGTAGCCGCCGCGCCTGCGGGTCACCAGCAAGGTCGCTGCCGGGCGAGGTGGTCGGCGACCTCCACATCCCCACTTGCCCGCAGACCCGGTGGACGTTCCCGGCGTGCTGCACTGGCGGTGACGGGCCCTGTGCGGTAACCCTGCACCGTGAGCATCAGCGGCAGGGTGATCGTGCGGGCCGCCATGGTCGTCGAGGAGATCCTGGGAGTCGGGATCCTGGCCGTGCTGCGGATCCGCGGGCGGCACCACCCGATGATCCTTCCTTTCATCGGGCACGGGACCACGACGCAGCTGCGCATCGGCGCCAGGATCGTGCGGGGCCGGTCCGATGTGGAGGCGCCCGCCGTCGGGGTGCCCAAGGCGCCGTTCCCGACCGTCCGGTCGCGGCGGGCGGTGCTGCGGTCGAGCGTCGCGCGGTTCCTCACCGTCGAGGTGCCCCGCGCGATCGTCACGGTCACTACGCCGGACGGCCCGGTGCAGGTCATAGCGGATCGGGACGGCTACCTCGACGTCGTCCTCGACGTGCCCGGGCTCGCACCGGGCTGGCACGAGATCGACCTCGCGCTGGCCGGCGGTGCCACCGCGTCGGCGCCGGTACTCGTCGTCGACCCGGACTCCCGGATCGGACTGGTCAGCGACGTGGACGACACGATCCTGGAGACGGGCCTCTCCCGTGGCC
>JBKJPD010000075.1:0-28615 GCA_046595345.1 Pseudonocardia sp. | reverse complement strand
CGTCACCAAGCTCGACAAGGTCGAGCTGGGCAACGCGGCCGAGGCCGAAACGATCCGCAAGATGGTCGTGGCGATGGCCCGCGATCCCCGCGTGCTGGTGATCAAGCTGTCGGACCGCCTGCACAACATGCGCACCATGCGGTTCCTCTCGCCCGAGAAACAGGCGAAGAAGGCCCGCGAGACCCTCGAGGTGCTCGCCCCGCTGGCCCACCGCCTCGGGATGGCCACGGTGAAGTGGGAACTGGAGGACCTGTCCTTCGCGATCCTGCACCCGAAGAAGTACTCGGAGATCGTCCGGCTCGTCGCTACCCGCGCGCCGTCGCGTGACACCTATCTCAAACAGGTCATCGACGAGGTCAAGCAGCAACTCGACTCGGCCCGCATCGCGACCACCGTCGAGGGCAGGCCCAAGCACTACTACTCGATCTACCGCAAGATGATCGTCAAGGGTCGCGACTTCGATGACATCCACGATCTCGTAGGAGTCCGCGTCCTCGTCGACGATGTGCGCGACTGCTACGCCGCCATGGGCATGGTCCACGCGCTGTGGCAGCCGATGCCCGGCCGGTTCAAGGACTACATCGCCCAGCCCCGGTTCGGGGTCTACCAATCGCTGCACACCACTGTCATCGGGCCCGACGGCAAGCCCCTGGAAGTGCAGATCCGCTCTCAGGAGATGCACCGCACCGCCGAGTACGGCATCGCGGCGCACTGGCGTTACAAGGCCTCCTCGAAGGGGAGCACCGGAGGAGGCTCCGGGACGGGCACCGTCGAGGTCGACGAGATGTCCTGGATGCGACAGTTGCTCGACTGGCAGCGGGAGGCCGCCGACCCCGGTGACTTCCTGGAGTCGCTGCGCTTCGACCTGGCCACGCAGGAGATCTTCGTGTTCACGCCCAAGGGAGACGTGATCACGCTGCCCACCGGGTCCACGCCGGTGGACCTGGCCTTCGCCGTGCACACCGAGGTCGGCAACCGGTGCATCGGCTCCCGGGTGAACGGGCGGCTGGTGGCTCTGGAGCGCAAGCTCGAGTCCGGTGATGTCGTCGAGATCTTCACCTCGAAGGCCGAGGGCGCCGGACCGACCCGCGACTGGCTGGAGTTCGCTGCTTCCCCGCGCGCCAAGACCAAGATCAAACAGTGGTTCGCGAAGGAACGCCGCGAGGAGGCCATCGAGGCAGGCAAGGAGGCGATCACCCGCGAGGCGCGGCGCACCTCCATGCCGTTGCAGCGGCTGGTCTCCGCCGACGCGATGGCGGCGCTGAGCCGGGAGCTGCATTTCCCGGATCTCTCGGGGCTCTACGCCGCGGTCGGCGAGGGTCACGTGAGCGCCCGGCACGTGGTGCAGCGCCTCGTCGCCCTGATGGGTGGGGTGGAACAGGCCGAGGAGGACCTCGCCGAGCGGGCCACGCCGTCCACGGTGCGGCTGCGCCGTGCGGCGGGGGAGGCCGGCGTGGTGGTCCGCGGTGGCGAGACCGACCTGAGCGACCTCTACACCAAGCTGGCCCGCTGCTGCACTCCCGTGCCCGGCGACGAGATCCTCGGCTTCGTCACCCGCGGCGGCGGCATCTCGGTGCACCGCACCGACTGCACCAATGCCACCGACCTGCAGGAGCGCGCCGAGCGGATCGTCGACGTCGCATGGTCGGTGTCGCCGGGCTCGGTGTTCCTCGTCGCGATCCAGGCCGAGGCGCTGGACCGGCACCGACTTCTCTCCGACATCACCAAGGTGCTCGCCGACGAGAAGGTCAACATCCTCTCGGCGTCGGTGACGACCTCGCGCGACCGGGTGGCGGTGTCGCGGTTCAGCTTCGAGATGGGCGATCCCAAGCACCTCGGGCACGTCCTGCGCGCGGTGCGGAACGTCGAGGGCGTCTACGACGTGTACCGGGTGACGAGCGCGAGTTGACCCCCGGTCCGCCGATCACCCGGCCCGGCTCGGTCCGGCACCGCCGGACCGACGCCGGTATCGCTCATTGGACCGACACGGTGTCGATCACGACGGGCTTGGCCGGAGCCCCGTCGCCGGGCTTCCGCTCGTTGGTGAGGCCGCCTGCGGCGATCGTGTCGAGCACTGCGAGGCCCTCCGGGCTGATGGAGCCGAAGACCGTGTAGTCCGGTGACAGTTGGCTGTCGGCGTACACCAGGAAGAACTGGCTGCCATTCGTGTCCTTGCCCGAGTTCGCCATGGCCAGCGTCCCGCGCGGATAGGTGAGACCGGGCTGCGTCTCGTCGGCGAACCGGTATCCGGGGCCGCCGCTTCCGGTGCCGCTGGGGTCGCCGCACTGAAGGACCTTGAGACCCTCGCCGGTGGTGAGCCGGTGACAAGGGCTTGCGTCGAAGTAGCCCTGTCGGGCCAAGCTGACGAAGTTGTTGACCGTGCACGGTGCCGCGGCCCGGTCCAGCGTGATCGGGATGGCACCCGCGCCGGTCCGGAGGATCGCTGCCACCGTCCCCTTATTGGCCACGTCCGCGGTCGGCGGAGCCGCCGCCGGCTTGGCGGCCTGACCACTGGTGGGGTACGCGCAGGTCGGATTGCCGGGCGCCGCGGCGGCATCCGTGGTCTTTTGCGGCGTCCCACCGAGTGTGGAGAGCAGCAGAACGCCGCCCAGCACCACAACGACGACCGCAACCGATGTGATGACCGCGACCTTGCGCTTGCGCTTGGTCTGCTCGGCGCGCCGCTGCTGCTGGTGCTCCAACTTGCGCTTGGCCGCCTCGCGTCGCATCTGGTTTGTCGCCACTGTCCGATATCCTCCCGATTTGCAGGTCAACGGGAGGATATCGACGTACCTTCGACCGGCCGGTACGGGCCCCAGCAAGCTGGAGTGCGTCGACATCGTTGCCGCGGCCCGACCGCGAAGCGGCGTGGCCATGCCATCAGCGACCAGGTGCGCGGACGCGAAGCCCGGCCGCAGCGGGTGCACTTGTTGTCATGATTGCTGAGACGCCGGCGACGTGTGCCGGAATGGCAACGAGCTCGGGTGCAATTGGACAGCGGATGATCCCTGCCTCCGGGAGGGATCGAAATCACTACGAGAATCGTCAACGGGGCGGCCCTGCCAGGGGACGACGGTGCGAAGACCGCCGAAGCGGGTCGCTACCCTGGGCCGGTGCTTGTCGCAGGATTTCCCGCCGGTTCCTTCCAGACCAACTGCTACGTCGTGGCGGCGGGCCCGGGGCAGGCGTGTGTGGTGGTCGATCCCGGCCAGGACGCCGTCGAGCCCCTGGACGCGCTGCTCGCCGAGCACCGCCTCACGCCGGTGGCGGTGCTGCTCACGCACGGGCACTTCGACCACACGTTCAGCGTGGCGCCCGTATGCGATGGGCACGACGTGCCGGCATGGATCCATCCCGAGGACCGCGCGATGCTCGCCGACCCGATGAAGGGCCTGTCCCGGGAGGCCGCCGCGTTCTTCGGGGGGCGTCTCGAGCTGCGCGAGCCCCGCGAGGTCCGGACCCTCGACGACGGTGCCGAGCTCGACCTCGCCGGGCTCATCCTTCGCGTCGACCACACCCCCGGTCACACCGGCGGCTCGGTCATCTTCACGACTCCGACCGACGAGGGCGTCGAGGTGATCATCGCGGGTGACACCCTGTTCGCCGGCTCGATCGGGCGCACCGACCTGCCCGGCGGCGACCACGCCCAGATGCTGGTGAGCCTGCGCGACAAGCTGCTCACCCGCCCCGACACCGCGGTGATCCTGCCCGGCCACGGCCCCACCACCACGATCGGACGCGAGCGGATGTCCAACCCCTACCTGCAGGATCTCGGCTCGGCCCCCGCACCGGGGCGGGGACTGTGACCGCCGTGACGGACAGGATCACCGTGTTCGCCGCGCCCAAGGGTGTCCCGGAGTATTATCCGCCCGCCTCGGCCGGCTTCGAACACATCCGCACCGTCCTGCAGACCGCCGCGGAGCGGGCCGGCTACGGGCTCATCGAGCTGCCCGTGTTCGAGGACACCGGGCTCTACACGCGGGGCGTCGGGGAGTCCACCGACGTCGTCAGCAAGGAGATGTACACCTTCGCCGACCGTGGCGACCGGTCGGTGACGCTGCGCCCCGAGGGCACAGCGGGGGTCGTCCGTGCGGTGATCGAGCACGGCCTCGACCGCGCCGGGCTGCCGGTGAAGCTGCGTTACGCCGGCCCGTTCTTCCGCTACGAACGCCCCCAGGCCGGGCGTTACCGGCAGCTGCAGCAGGTGGGCGTCGAGGCGATCGGGATCGACGATCCGGGCCTCGACGCCGAGGTGATCGCCGTCGCCGACGAGGGGTTCCGCGCGCTCGGGCTCACCGGGTACCGCCTCGAGCTCACCTCGCTCGGCGATGCCGACTGCCGCCCGGCGTACCGCGCCATGCTGCAGGAGTTCCTCGCGGGGATCCCGCTCGACGAGCCCACCCGGGCCCGCGCCGCGCTCAACCCGCTGCGGGTGCTCGACGACAAGCGCCCCGAGGTTCGCGCGCTGCTGGCCGATGCGCCGCTGCTCGTGGACCACCTGTCCGCGGCGGCGGCCGATCACCACTTCGCCGTGAAACAGCACCTGGACGACCTCGGCGTCGCCTACGTCGAGAACTCACGGATGGTCCGCGGCCTGGACTACTACACGAAGACGACCTTCGAGTTCGTGCACGACGGCCTGGGCGCGCAGTCCGGTATCGGCGGCGGCGGCCGCTACGGCGGGCTCATGGCGACCCTCGGCGGGCAGCCGCTGTCCGGTGTCGGGTTCGGTATCGGGGTGGACCGCACGCTGCTCGCGTGCCGCGCCGAGGGGCTCACGCCCTGGTCGGAGGCTCGCTGCGAGGTGTTCGGCGTCCCGCTGGGCGACGCCGCGCGCCGCAGGCTCGTGATGGTCGCCGCCGCACTGCGACGGGCCGGGGTGCGGGTCGATCTTGCGTACGGCGGGCGCGGAGTCAAGGGCGCCATGAAGTCGGCCGACCGCTCCGGTGCCCGCATCGCCCTCGTCCTGGGCGACCGGGACCTGGAGGCGGGCACCGTGGGTGTCAAGAACCTGGCTTCGGGGGAGCAGCGCTCGGTCGAGCTGGACGGTGTCGTCGACGAGATTCTGGGCCTGCTGTCGTGACGGGCCTGCTGTCGTGACGGGCCGGCCGGCATGAGCGGAGATGACCGCACGCGTTGGGACGCCCGGTACGCAGTCATGTCCGCAGACGTCCCGATGGTGCCTGTCGCGCTGCGCGGCCGCGAACACCTGCTGCCGGCCGGTGGCCGCGCGCTGGACGTGGCGTGTGGTCGGGGCGCGGTATCGGTGTGGCTGGCCGCGCGGGGCCTGACGGTCGACGCGGTCGACGTCTCGGCCACCGCACTGGCGGCCGGCGCGGCACTGGCGGCCGATGGCGTCCGGTGGTGGCGCCACGACCTCGACACCGGCTTGCCCGCGGGCTGCAGCGGCCCTTACGACGTGATCGTGTGCCAGCGGTTCCGCGACCCTGCGCTCTACCCGCTGCTCACCGCGGCACTCGGGGACGGCGGGCTGCTCGTCGTGACGGTGCTGTCGGAGGTGGGGGAGGGCCCCGGACCGTGGCGGGCGACGGCGGGCGAACTGCTCACGGCGTTCGGAGACCTCGACGTGCTGGCCCACGGCGAGGGTGACGGCGAGGCGAGCATCGTGGCCCGGCGCCCGGGCTGAGCCGCCCGGCCCGTGCGGCGGAACGCGCCCAGCTCTGTCATCACTGAAGGGCCGCGGGTGTCTCCCGGCTCGCGACGACGGCGGCCAGTGCCGTCGTGATCGGCACCGACGCCACCAGCCCGATGCTGCCGACGAGTGTGCGGACCACCTCGCTGGCGACGTCCTGCGTGGTCAGCACCTCGCCGAGGGTGCGCCCCGAGAGGGCGAACAGCATGAACAGCGGCAGCGACGCCCCCGCGTACGCCAGCACGAGCGTGTTCACCGCCGACGCGACGTGGTCACTGCCGATCCGCATGGCCGCGGTGAACAGCGCCGGTGCGCTCAGCCCCGGATCGGCCCTGCGGAGCTCCCACACGGCGCTTGTCTGGGTGACCGTCACGTCGTCGAGCACCCCGAGTGCCCCGATGACCACACCGGCGAGCAGCAGGCCGCGGGCGTCGACACCGGTACCCAGCGTGGAGATGAGGATGCTGGTCTGCTCGTCGAGGCCGGTCAGCCGCGCCGCGACGGAGAACGCCGCACCCAGCACGCCGATCAGGGCAAGCGAGATGAGCGTGCCGACCACGGCGGTGGACGTGCGCGCCGACGGGCCGTGCGTCAGATAGAGAACCGCGAACATGATCAGGCTGGAGCCGACGATCGCGACGGCGAGTGGATTGTGACCTGCCAGGATGGCCGGGAGCACGAAAACCAGCAGCACACCGAAGCTCAACACGAGCGCCGCCAGCGCCGCGAGCCCGCGCCAGCGGCCCAGCAGCAGCACCGCACCCGCGAAGATCACCGCGAGCCAGGCGAGCGAGGCGCCCCGCTGGAAGTCGGCCACCCGGTAGGAGCCCGGATCGGTCGGATCGGCGCCCGACCAGCCCAGCACGACGGCGTCGCCCACGGCGAACCGCGGTGTTCCCGGCTCGACCGGGACGATCTGCACGAGATCTCGCCCGGGCAGCGGCCCGTCCGCCATCCGGACGACCAGCGCGACGCACCCGCCGGCGCCCGAGCCCGCGACACAGTCCGCGGCCCGTTCGGCCGTCACCTCGGCGCGGACCGGGGTCTCCGCGACCACAGCCGTTGAGGGCGGCGGGCCCGTCGTCGGCCACAGCAGCACCATCCCGACGAGGGTGGCCAGCGCGCACGGGACGAGCAGGGCGGCGATGAGGATGCGTACCCGCCGTCCGGCGGGCGGTGCGGGCGTGTGGCCGTGCCCGTGGCCCACGGTGGGGGCCGTGCCCGCAGCGGCCGCGGTGTGTGGTGAGCGCGCCCAGAGCTTCGGGTCGACGACACCACCGCCGTTCGAATGCCCACCGGTGGGATGTGGGCGGGGAGCGGGAACGGTGGCCTCGGTTCCCCGCGGGGGCGTCGCGTGGCCGGTTCCCCGGCGGCCGGGCCGGTGCCGTCCCCGGTCGGGCGACACAGACTTCCCCCGTTCCGGAGGGACACCCGATTCATGCGCGGACACGGCGCCATCCTGTCAACCTCCGCCCGCTGAGCGAACTGGAGTACGCCGAACGCGTGTCATTCGATCGGGGTAGGAGACTCCCCATGGTGATCACCGGCGACACGTGTCGGACAGCGCCGCCCGGCCCGAGGGCAAACCTGCTGGCCGCCCGCCCGGGGGTCCCGGATAACCTCGACATGTGATGCGCACCCACCCCGCCGGCACCTTGCGTGCCGAGCACGCAGGACAGTCCGTGACCCTCGCCGGGTGGGTGGCGCGCCGCCGCGATCACGGCGGCGTGATCTTCATCGACCTGCGCGACTCGTCGGGCTCGGCGCAGGTGGTGTTCCGCGAGGGCGAGATGGCCGAACGCGCCCACCGGTTGCGCGCCGAGTTCTGCGTCCAGGTCACCGGCGAGGTGATCCTCCGGCCTGCGGGCAACGACAACGCCGACCTGCCCACCGGCCAGATCGAGGTCACGGTGACGGAGCTGACCGTGCTGTCGGAGTCGGCGCCGCTGCCGTTCCCGCTGGACGACCACAGCGACATCGGCGAGGAGATCCGACTCAAGTACCGCTATCTCGACCTGCGCCGCAGCGGTCCCGCGGCGGCCCTGCGGCTGCGGTCCGAGGCCAACCGGATCGCCCGCACGGTGCTGCACGACCGCGACTTCGTCGAGGTCGAGACGCCCACTCTCACCCGGTCCACGCCCGAGGGCGCCCGCGACTTCCTCGTGCCGGCGCGGCTGCATCCCGGCTCCTTCTACGCCCTGCCGCAGAGCCCGCAGCTGTTCAAGCAGCTGCTGATGGTCGGCGGCATCGAGCGGTACTACCAGATCGCGCGCTGCTACCGCGACGAGGACTTCCGCGCCGACCGTCAGCCGGAGTTCACCCAGCTCGATCTCGAGATGAGCTTCGTCGAGCAGGACGACGTGATCGAGCTCGGCGAGACAGTCACCGCCGCGCTCTGGCGCGACCTCGCGGGCCACGAGATCCCGCTCCCGATCCCGCGGCTCACCTACACCGATTCGATGGCGCGCTACGGCTCCGACAAACCCGACCTGCGGTTCGCGATCGAGCTCACCGACATGACCGGGTACTTCGCCGACACGCAGTTCCGGGTGTTCCAGAACCCCTATGTCGGCGCCGTCGTCATGCCGGGCGGGGCGAGCCAGCCGCGTAAGAAGCTCGACGCCTGGCAGGAGTGGGCCAAGCAGCGGGGCGCCCGCGGGCTCGCCTACGTGCTGGTCGGCGAGAGCGGAGCGGTCGACGAGCGCGGCCCGGTCGTCAAGAACCTCTCCGAGGCCGAACGCGACGGGTTGGCCAAGGCCGTCGGTGCCGCACCAGGGGACTGCATCTTCTTCGCCGCCGGTCACCCGTCGGACGCCCGCGCGTTGCTGGGCGCCGCCCGGGGTGAGATCGCCCGGCGCTGCGGGCTGGTCGACGAGAGCGCCTGGTCGTTCGTGTGGATCGTCGACGCGCCGATGTTCGAACGCATCAGGGACGACAAGGGCGTCGAGCAGGGCTGGACCGCCGTGCACCACCCGTTCACCGCACCCAACGGCGACTGGATGGACCGTTTCGAGGAATCCCCCGGCGAAGCGCTCGCCTTCGCCTACGACATCGTCTGCAACGGCAACGAGATCGGCGGCGGCTCCATCCGGATCCACCGTTCCGATGTGCAGGAGCGGGGTTTCGGCCTGCTCGGCATGGACGAGGCCGAGCAGCGGGAGAAGTTCGGCTTCCTGCTCGACGCGTTCGCCTACGGCCCGCCCCCGCACGGTGGTATCGCGCTCGGCTGGGACCGCATCTGCATGCTGCTCACCGGCGCCGAGTCGCTGCGCGAGGTGATCGCGTTCCCGAAGTCCGGCGGCGGATTCGACCCGCTCACGGCGGCACCCGCGCCGATCACCGCGCAACAGCGCAAGGAGGCGGGCGTCGACGCGCTGCCGCCGAAGCCGGCGGGCGCCGAAGCGGCGAACGCGCCGGCCGACAGCCCCACCTGACCGTGTCGGTGCTGCACCTGAGGGTGATCTCCCCGACCACCAGCACCGATGCGGTGCGGGACCTGCTGATCGCCGAGCCCGGCGCCACGCACATCACCGTGCTCGCCGGTGTAGCGCTGCAACCCGTCGGCGACGTGGTCGAGGCGGACGTGACCCGCGAGGCCGTCGACGACGTGCTCGGCGCGCTGTGTGATCTCGGCGTCGACCACAGCGGCGGGATCACCCTCGAAGCGATCGACACGACGCTGTCCGATCCGGCCGACGCGGCCGAGAAGGCGGCATCGGGGGACCCGACCGACGCCGTCATCTGGGATGAGGTCGTGGCCCGAACGGGAGAGGACTCGCGGCTGACGATCAGCTTCCAGGCCTTCATGACGATCGCGCTGCTGCTCGCAGCCATCGGCGCGATCACCAACTCGCCGGTGACGGTGGTGGGGGCCATGGTGCTCGGTCCCGAGTTCGGGCCGCTCGCGGCCATCGCGGTGGGCATCGTGCTGCGTCGAGGCGACCTCGTGAAGCGCGGCGCCGTCGCGATCGGACTGGGATTCCCGCTCGCGATGGCCGTCACGGCGGTCGCGACGCTCGCCTTCGACGCGACGGGCCTGCTGGTCGGCTCCCAGCTCGACAGCCTCGACCAGGTCGACTTCATCTACCAGGTCGGTGGGTTCTCGTTCATCGTCGCGCTGCTGGCAGGCGCTGCCGGGATGCTGGCGCTGACCTCGGCCAGGTCGGCCGCGCTCGTCGGGGTCTTCATCTCGGTGACCACGGTGCCCGCTGCCGCGTTCGCCTCGGTCGCTCTGGTGGAAGGCCGTTTCGACCAGGCCGCGGGTTCCGCGCTGCAACTCGGGGTGAACCTGATCGGCATCGTCGTGGCCGCCGTGTTCGTGCTGATGCTGTCGCGTCGGGCAGAGGTTCGGAGGCGCGGTCGGCGCCGACTGTCCGAGGGGTAAGCTCCGCCATGATGGTTGACGACCTGGGCAGGTTCCCCAGGCCGGTGCTGGCTGCGCTGGCTGCGGCCGAGCGGTTGCTCAGCCGTCGAGCGGGCGCGAGCGTGGTGCTGGCCGACCCGGAGGACCTCGGTGGCAGCGACCGGTCCGTGGTGGCACGCGCCCGGGTGGCGCGTAACCCGTTCTCGCTGCCCCGCACGGTCGTCGTCAAGCACTACCTCGGGGCGTCCGATCCCGACCGGCCCGATCCGTTCCATTTCGAGGTCGCCAGCTGCCAGCTGTTCACCGCGCTCCCCGCCGACTCCCGGCCCAGCCCCGCACTGATCGCGCACGACGCCGCGAGCAGGCTGCTGATCATGGAGGACCTCGGGCGCAGCTCCACCCTCGCCGACAATCTGTTCGGCTCGGACCCGGCCGCCGCCCAGCGCTGCCTGCTCAGCTGGGCCCGTGCGCTGGGCCGCATGCAGGCCGCCACGGCGGGCCGGGAGAACGACTTCGGCGCATTGCTGCGCCGGTTGGGTGAGCGGACCTGGCGCGACCCGATGGCCGAGGAGGCCCGTGTCGCCTTCGCCGGGCTGCCTGCGCTGCTGGCGCAGGAGCTGGGGGTCACGGTGGCACCGGCGGCCACCGCCGAGGCCCACTCGACGGCGCGCCTGCTCGGGGGCACCCGCTACCGCGCGTTCAGCCCCTCGGACACCTGCCCGGACAACAACCTCGTGACCAGCCGCGGGGTGCGGTTCGTCGACTTCGAGTGGGGTTGTTTCCGTGACGTGGCGCTCGACGCCGCCTACTTCCAGGTGCCGTTCCCCGGCTGCGAGGCGAGCTTCGCGCTCCCCGCGGGGATGGCCGAGGCGATGCTCGAAGCCTGGCGCAACGAGATCGCCGCCGTCTGGCCCGACCTCGACGAGCCCGAACTGCTGCGTGGCAGGCTGTTCGACGCCCAACTGTTGTGGGTGTGGTTGTGCACCTGGTGGCTGCTGCCCCGCGTCCGGGTGCGCGACCGGCCGGTGGGAGCCGACGCCACCCGGTCACCCCGGATCAGCACCGCGCTCGCGCACTACTGGCGGCAACTCTCCGAGGCCGCGGGCGCGGGGAACCGGCCCGCCATCGCGGAGCTCGGCGAGGCCGTCGCGGCCGCACTGGCCGAGCGGTTCCCGGACGCGCCGACCGCGCTGCCCGTCTACCCGGCGTTCCGATAGGTGTCCCGACGAGCTCGGTCCGTGGTCCGGCCTCAGGCCGCCCGCCTCATCGGCGTCGGTGCGGCGGGCCCCGATGGGGTGGCCACTGTCAGCCCGGCCTCGATCAGCCAGAGCTGGGCGCGGGTGCACGTCGGGCAGATCCAGATGACCGATCCGTCGGGTTCGTGTTGGCTGCTCCATGTGAGACCGGTCGCGTCGTCCGCGGAACGGGCCAGGGAACAGAGCGGGCAGGTATTGGTCCTCATGCCTGCCACACTGGCCGGTCTGCTTTGCGGTCCTGTGAACGGCGCGCGAAACCTGAGTTCCGGTCAGAGCGTCCGCAGGAACCGGTCGATGCGCACGAGCGCCTCCTCCAGCTGAGGCAGCGCTGTGGCGTAGGAGCAGCGGACGTGGCCCTCGCCGGACGGCCCGAACACGCCGCCGGGCACGACCGCGACGTGCTCGGTGTGCAACAGGCGTTCGGCGAAGGTCTCCGAGTCAAGGCCTGAGCTGCGGATCGACGGGAACGCGTAGAACGCGCCACCGGGCTCCGGGGTGTCCAGCCCGATCTCGCGTAGCCCCTTCACGAAGACGCGCCGGCGCCGGTCGTAGTCGGCCACCATCGCGTCGACGTCGTCGTCGGAGCCCGACAACGCCTCCACGGCGGCGAGCTGGGAGACGTGCGGCGCGCACAGCATCGTGTACTGGTGCACCCGCACGCACAGCTCGGCGACCGCGGCGGGTGCGCAGATCCAGCCGACCCGCCATCCCGTCATGGCGTGGGCCTTGGAGAACCCACCCAGCAGTACGGTGCGGTCGAGCGCGCCTGGCAGGGTGCTCAGGCAGGTGTGCGCGCCCGTGTAGGTGAGCCGGTCGT
Source organism: Pseudonocardia sp. (assembly GCA_046595345.1). Taxonomy (GTDB): domain Bacteria; phylum Actinomycetota; class Actinomycetes; order Mycobacteriales; family Pseudonocardiaceae; genus Pseudonocardia. The sequence goes on along the minus strand of JBKJPD010000075.1, from coordinate 16,526 downwards.
AGATCTCGTCGGAGATCAGGTAGAGATCGTGCTCCTCGGCGAGCCGGACCAGCGCCTCCAGGGCCGCGCGGGGCTGCACGGCGCCGGTCGGGTTCGCGGGGGAACCGATCAGGATCGCCTTCGTCCGCGGGGTGATCGCTGCCGCGACCACGTCGGCCTCGATCGCGAAACCGACCTCCCAGCGGGTCGGGACGCGCACCGGGCTGCCGCCCGCGAACGCCACGCACGGCTCGTAGGCGACGTAGCAGGGCTCCGGGACGATCACCTCGTCGCCGGGGTTGAGCAACACCCGCAGCACCAGATCGAGCCCCTCGGAGACGCCGGTGGTGATCAGGCACTCGTCGCGCGGGTCGAAGCTCGCGCCGTAGCGGGACTCGAGGTCCGCGCAGATCAGCTCGCGCAGCTTCGGTAGCCCCGCGTTGGACGTGTAGGTGGTGTAGCCGTGCTCGAGGGCGTAGATCCCGGCCTCGCGGATGCGCCACGGCGTGACGAAGTCGGGCTCGCCGACTCCCAGGGAGATCACGTCGTCCATCTCGGCGGCGATGTCGAAGAACCGGCGAATCCCCGACGGAGGGCAGGCCGCGATGACCGAGTTGAGCGGCTTCACGGCGTCGCCCGGCCGAGGACCGACCGTGGCGTCCTCATCAAGGGGTCACCGGCAGTCGGTGGTCGGGCTCCGGTGTGGCGAATGCGTCACCGTCACGCTTGTAGGTCTTGAGCACGAAGTGGGTGGCGGTGGCGCGTACCCGGTCGATCGTGGAGAGCTTCTGGGACACGAAGTCCGACACCGCCCGGATCGTGACGCCGGTCACAGTGCAGCGCAGGTCCTGGCTACCGGACACGAGGTAGACGCTGCGAACCTCCGGGAACCGGGCGATCCGCTCGGCGACGTCGTCGAACCCGACGCCCCGGGCGGGGGCCAGCGAGACGTCGATGAACGCGGTGACGATATCGCTGGTGGTGTCGCCGTCGGCGGCGTCCCAGTCGACGACGGCCTTGTACCGGCGGATCGCGCCCGATGCCTTCCAGGCCGCGACGGCCGCGTCGACCTCGGCCACCGACAGACCGGTCATCGTCGCGATAGTGTCGTGGGAGAGCGTTGCGTCGCGCTCCAGAAGTTCAAGGATCTGCCGCACAGGCCGACCCTACGTCCCGGCGTGCCGGGGACACCGAACGCGCCCCGATAGCGTTGCAGCCGGCCGCCGCACCGCCTCGGGTGAACAGCAGTGCGCCCGCGCCTGGAATCTCGCTCGGCGACCACGTCGCGCAGCAGCGCCGGTCCGGCCGGTTCCACGATCCGCGCGCCACGGTGGCACGCTGGGCCGTGATGAGTACCGACGCGGACGGGCTGTTCGAGCTGGACGAGCCCGCTCCGGCTTCAGAGCACGCCGAGCGCCCACGCGCCACCGCCCCGCTGGCCGTGCGGATGCGCCCGCGGACGCTCGACGAGGTGGTCGGGCAGGCCCACCTGTTGCGCCCCGGAGCCCCACTGCGGCGGCTGGTGGAAGGTGGCGCCGCCGCGTCCGTGCTGCTCTACGGCCCGCCCGGTACTGGAAAAACCACCATCGCGCGGTTACTGGCCGGCGTGGGGGCGCGGCACTTCGTGGCGCTGTCGGCGCTTTCGTCGGGGGTGAAGGAGCTCCGGGCGGTCATCGACGACGCCCGCCGCCGTCGCGACCACCACGACCAGCAGACCGTCCTGTTCATCGACGAGGTCCACCGGTTCTCCAAGACCCAGCAGGACGCGCTGCTCGGGGCCGTCGAGGACCGTCTCGTGCTGCTCGTCGCCGCGACCACGGAGAACCCGTCGTTCTCGGTGGTGTCGCCGTTGCTGTCGCGGTCACTCGTACTGCAGTTGCAGTCGCTCACCGAGGATGACGTGCGCGCGCTGTTGCACCGGGCGGTCACCGATCAGCGGGGCCTCGACGACAGCGTGCAGCTCGCGCCCGAGGCAGCGGACGCGCTGGTCCGCCTCGCCGCGGGCGACGCGCGCCGGGCACTCACGGCACTGGAGGCCGCGGCCGACGGCGTGCTCGCCACCGAGGGCACCGTCGTCGACGTACCGGCCGTCGAGCGGGCCGTCACCGAGGCGACCGTGCGCTACGACCGTGCGGGCGATCAGCACTACGACGTGATCAGCGCGTTCATCAAGTCCATCCGCGGCTCGGATCCCGACGCCGCGCTGCACTACCTCGCCCGCATGCTCGTGGCGGGGGAGGACCCACGGTTCATCGCGCGACGGCTGATGGTGCACGCCAGCGAGGACGTCGGGCTCGCCGATCCCACGGCGCTGCCTGCCGCGGTGGCCGCCGCGCAGGTCGTGGCGCTCGTCGGGCTGCCCGAGGCCCGGCTGGCGCTGGCGCAGGTCACGGTGCACCTCGCGACGGCGCCGAAGTCCAACGCGGTGATCGTCGGGATCGACGAGGCGATGGCCGACGTGCGGGCCGGTGCTGTCGGTGCGGTACCCGCGCATCTGCGTGACGGGCACTACGCCGGAGCGGAGAAGCTGGGCAACGCGGTGGGCTACCGCTACCCGCACGCCACACCTGACGGCGTCCTGACCCAGCAGTATCCGCCCGACGCGCTGGTGGGCACCGACTACTACCGGCCCACCCAGCACGGCGCGGAGCGCACCCTGTCGGAGCGCATCGCCAAGCTCCGCCGCGTCGTCCGCGGTGACCGCGTCGGCTCATGATCGTCGAGAACGGTGTGCAGGGGTCAACCCGGTCGGTCCCGCACGACGCCGCTGATCATGGCGGCCCCGGGGGGCGTCCGCGGCGGGACGGGCCCGGCCCCGGTGGGGTGAGGTCGCTGACATCGACGCGGAACTGCATCGCGCGGTAGGGCCAGTCGGTGGACGTGTTCCACTGGCTCACCACGAGATGCAGATCGTCCATCGTGGACCCGGGCAGGATGTAGCCGCCGTAGAGCTGCGCGATCAGGTCCGAGGCGTGGTCCTCGTCCTCCCAGTCGCAGCCGTGCAGCACCGACCGGCGCGGGGCGCGGTAGAGGTCGGCTGTCGGGGCGTCGAGCGCGAGGACGTCGATCCGGTATGCGCCGGCGTCGAACACCGCAAGCAGCCAGTGGCCCTGTACGCGGCGCAGGCTCAGCTCCCCGAACGCACCGGTGAGCACGACCGTCGGCGGGCGGCCCCAGCCCCACGTGGCCCCGTCGAAACCCCATGGCTGCCAGGCGTCCGGTTCGGCGATCCGGTCCTCGCGCACCCGGTGCAGGATGAGCCCGTGAGCGCGCTGGAAGCCGGTGCTGAACGCGTACACCCAGCCGTCGTCGCCGCGCTCCCAGGTGAGCATCTGGAACAGCCCGCCGTGGTGGTCGGCGGGCCACCGCACGCCGGTCGGCCGCCAGGTGACGCCGTTGTCGACCGACCGGTGCAGCTCGGTCCACCGGAGGTTGCCCAGCTCCCGGCACACCATCACGTGCAGGTAGATCGTGTCGCCGACGGTCAGCACGTCCGTCGGCAGCACGGTGCTGACCCGGCGCCAGCGCCAGCCCCAGCGCCGGGCCCCGTGGTGGATGTAGCGCACCACCTGACGGGCCCGCTCGCCCCGACCTGCGGAACCCGTCCACCGCAGACCCGTGGTGACGGAGCCCGGGTCGCCGAACAGCACCACCGGGGAGCGCCAGCCGCGCCCGCCGACCCCGGCCTTCGCGAAGGTGTCACCGAAGACCGACACCAGCCGGCCGTCCGGGGCGGTGACGGTGGCGCCGAGGTCGGTGCCGCCCATCTCGAACCGGTCGGTGTACCCGGGTCCTGTCAGGTTCTTGACCTTCATGCCGGATCCCGCTGGACGGGACAACTCATGCACCGCGGTCCGCCACGGCCACGCCCGAGTTCGCCGCCCGGGATGTCGAGCACCTCGATGCCGTGGCGTCGCAGGAACGTGTTGGTCGTGACGTTGCGCTCGTAGGTCACGACGACGCCGGGCGCGACGGCGAGGGTGTTGCAGCCGTCGTCCCACTGCTCGCGCTCGGCGGAGTGAACGTCCTGCTCGGCGGTGAGCACCCGGATCTCGGCCAGGCCGAGCGCGTCGGCGATCGCGGTGTGCATGGCGTCGGGCCGGTGGTCGGTGAGGTGCAGTTCCATCTCGTCGTCGCCGGGTCGGATCGTGTAGGCGGGGAGCATCCCCAGGCCCGCGTACTTGGTGAACGTCTCGGCGTCGACCATCGTCAGCACCGTGTCGAGGTGCATCAGCGCCCGCGTCTCGGGCATCCGGAGCGCGACGATGCGGTTCACCTCGCCGCCCGCGAACAGCCGCCGGGCGAGGCGCTCGACACCGGCCGGCGTGGTCCGCTCACTCAGTCCGATGAGGACGGCGCCGCCGCCGAGCACGTGCATGTCCCCACCCTCGGTGGAGGCGATGCCGTTGACCGAGCCCTCCGACCAGACGTCGAACGTGGCGTCGGCGAACAGTGGATGCCAGCGGTAGACGGCCTCGTAGTGCACCGTCTCCCGGATGCGGGCCTGCTTGCGCATGCTGTTGATCGACACACCGTTGTGGATCCATGCCGACGTGTCGCGGGTGTAGAGGTGGTTGGGCAGCGGTTCCAGCACGAAGTCGTCGGCGTCGAGCACGTGGAATGCGATCGAGCGCGGTTCGGGGATGCTCGCCAGCACCTCGCGCTTGGTGATCCCGCCGACGAGGTGCTCGGTGAGTGTGTCGTCGTCCATCGCGTCGAAGCAGTGGCGCAGGGCGCCGATGGCGAGCGGGCCGTACACGCGGTCGTCGAAGATCCGGTCGAGCAGGTACTTCTTCGCGTCCGGGATCGCGACCGTCGCGCGCAGCAGGTCACCGAACAGGTGGACGGTGACGCCGCGTTCGCGCAGCAGCGTCACGAACGTGTCGTGTTCCTCCTGCGCGCGGTGTACCCACAGCACGTCGTCGAACAGCAACCGGTCCTTGTTGCCGGGGGTGAGCCGCATCAGCTCCAGGCCCGGCCGGTGCAGGATCACCTGGTGGAGCCTGCCGACCTCGGAGTCCACGCGGTACATGCGCCCATCCTGCACCGGTGGACGATCGGGGGATGCCGAAGCGTGGCGACCATTCACCTGATCTGAACAGCCGCTGCTGGCCCATCACGCCGTGATCGCCGCCAGGTCTGGTGCGGGGGTGTCAGCGGGCCCCGCGAAAGGGTCGTTCGCCGATGACCAGCAGATCCGGGCGGAGTGAACCAAACATCACGGTGAGTAATAATTCGGCGGTGACTTCGGGTGACTCGTGCGGGTGATTGACTCGATGCATCAAGAACACCCTCACCACGATCTCACTCATCTCGCCCGCTGCCGGGAACGCGCGGAGCTCCCCGCTGTTCTGGCCGTGCTCCATGAGCAACCGCAACGATGTGGGAATCGGCGCGAGCGTACGGGGATCGACGTCGTCGCCGGCATCCGGCGGACCTTCCACGCGGATCGTGTACTCCTGCACCGCGGACCAGAACGCCGAGGTGAGCTGCCGATACCGGAAGGCGGTCCGGCACAGAGCCTTGACCTGGTCGGTCAGGGCCTCCACCATCGAGCGGCCAGCGGCTATGTCGCGCTCGGCCTGGACCGCCAGTGGGCGGATCAGCGGTGCGTAGACGTGCCCCAGCAGGGCATGTCTGGTCGGAAAATGGTTGTACGCGGTGGCGGCGCTCACCCCCGCGGCGGCCGCGACGTCTTCCATCCGGGTGCCCGCCCACCCGCGGGAGCCGAAGGTCGAGTCGGCTGCATCGAGGAGCGCACGGCGGGTGCGGTCACGCTTTGTCTGTGCGGCACGCGCCCGTGGGTCCGTCGGTCGGGTGCTATCGGCGATGGGCATTGAGCGCAGAGTAACCATATTTCACCGAACTGCTCTTGACTCTAGTTTGAGTGTCACCCAAGATGCGTACTGAAGATATTACGCGAGCGTTGGGCACGGCACCGAGTACCTGATCGACGCACGGGCACGGCGGCGAACAGGGCACGACGAGGGTTAGACCCGCTAGCGCTGTACCGATGTCACGCCGGCACCTCCACGCCGGTGTAAGGGGGAGGGGAACCCGATGTCCGAGATCACCGCCGGCCGCCCGGTCGCTACCAGAACGCCCGAAATCCGATGAGCGCCCTCGCCCTCGCTCTCGCCGAGCCGGTCTTCGTCGGGCTCGCCACCACCGCGACCACGGATGTGTCGGCACGGCCCACCGCGTTCGCCGCACAGCAGTTCGCCGCACAGCAGTTCGTTGCACAGCAGGCGTCGCCAGACCCGGCGCCCGTCGACGAGGGCGGCCCGGACCCCGAGGCCCTGCCCGCACCTTCGGTGCTCGACGGCCTCGTCGCCGGATCCATCGCGGGCGACCAGCGTGCACGGGACCGGCTCATGGCCGAGATCCACCCGCTCGTCCTGCGCTATTGCCGCGCCCGCCTCGGCCGACAGGAGACCGTCATCGGCTCGGCCGAAGACGTCTCGCAGGAGGTGTGTCTCGCCGTGGTGAGGGCGCTTCCGACCTACCGGATGAAGGGCCTGTCGTTCCGGGCCTTCGTGTACGGGATCGCGGCGCACAAGGTGACCGACGCCTTCCGGGCGATCAGCCGCAACCGCTCCGAACCGATGGCCGAACTGCCCGACACGGCGATCGTGCACGATGGCCCCGAACAGCGGGTGCTCGCCGGTGAACTCGCTCAACGGCTTGGTCATCTGCTCTACCGTCTCACACCCCGTCAACGCGAGGTGCTGGTCCTGCGGATCGCCGTGGGCCTCAGCGCTGAGGAGACCGCCCAGGCTGTCGGCTCCACGCCTGGGGCGGTGCGCGTCACACAGCACCGGGCACTGAACCGGTTGCGCGGGGTCATCCTGCCCGGTGACGACGGTACCGACGGTGACGGCGAGGAATGACCGGAGACCGCCGAAGGGGGCTGCGGGGTTCGGCGTGAGCCGAACCCCGGGGTGCGCCCGGGCCGCCGGGGAGTAGCCTAACGCGCGATCATCTCCCACGAGGGCGGTACCGAGGAGGGCGTCGTGTCGGCTGGCCAGATCGCTGCGTTGATCGCGGCAGGAGCCTTCGTGGTCCTCGTCCTGCTGCTGGCGCTACCACTGTTGAAGCTCGGCCGCACGCTCGACGAGGCCACCATCGCCATTCGCAAGGCCCACGAGGGCAGTGCGCCGCTCCTCGACGACGCCCAGGCCACCCTGCACCAGGTGAACACCCAACTGGAGCGGGTGGACAGCATCACGTCCAGTGCGCGCACGGTCACGAGCAATATCTCGGTGCTGACCTCACTGTTCACAGCGACCCTGGGTGGACCGCTGGTCCGCGCCGCGGCCTTGTCCTACGGGTTGAACAAGGCCGTCAAGGCCCGTCGCGCCGCCAAGGCCGCCGGGCAGGATTCGCTGCGCACCCGTCCCGGTCGCCTGCGGCGGGGGAAGAGGTGAAACGCCTGTTCTGGCTCGGGCTCGGGATGGCCGCGGGCGTGTACGCATCCCGGCGCGCATCCGCGGCCGCGCACCGGCTCACCCCGGCGGGCGTCGGGGAGAACATCGCCGACGGCCTGCGGGAGCTCGGGGCCGGGCTCGGCGCGTTCGGCGCAGAGGTGCGCGCCGGCATGACAGCGCGCGAGCAGGAGCTCACCGAGTTCGTCGAGCGCCGCACCGGCGCCGTGCTGCCCACCTACCACGACGCGCTGGCCGACGAGCCCGCGTCGCGTCCGGGTGCGCGAGCTCGTCGGGCAGGGATGTAGTTCCCTGCCGCACCCGCCTCACATCCGCTCGCGAATCGAAGGCTCTCCCCGTGCAGACCCACGAGATCATCCGCCGTTTCACCGATCACTTCACCGCCGCGGGTCACGTGAGCGTGCCCAGCGCGTCGCTGATCCTCGACGATCCGAACCTGCTGTTCGTCAACGCCGGCATGGTGCCGTTCAAGCCGTATTTCCTGGGCGAGGCGCCGCCGCCGTGGGCCACCGCCACGTCGATCCAGAAGTGCGTGCGCACCGGTGACATCGATGAGGTCGGCAGGACCACACGGCACGTCACCTTCTTCCAGATGGCCGGCAACTTCTCCTTCGGCGGCTACTTCAAGGCCGGAGCGATCGAGCATGCCTGGACGTTGATCACCTCGTCGGTGGCGAGCGGTGGGTACGGCCTGGATCCCGAACGCATCTGGGTCACCGTGTACCTCGACGACGACGAGGCCGCCGCGCTCTGGGAGCAGATCGCGGGCATGGCGCCCGAGCGCATCCAGCGCCGCGATATGGCCGACAACTACTGGTCGATGGGCGTGCCCGGACCGTGCGGGCCCTCCTCGGAGATCTACTACGACCGTGGGCCCGCGTTCGGCCGCGAGGGCGGCCCGGTCGTGGACGAGGACCGGTACCTGGAGATCTGGAACCTGGTCTTCATGCAGAACGTCCGGGGCCAGGGCGGCACGAAGGAGTCCTTCCCGATCGTCGGGGAACTGCCGGCGAAGAACATCGACACCGGAATGGGCGTCGAGCGGGTCGCGATCCTGCTGCAAGGGGTGGACAACATCTATGAGACCGATCTGGTCCGCCCGGTGATCGCCCGCGCGCAGGAGCTCTCCGGCCGCCGCTACGGCGCCGATCCGACCGACGACGTCCGGTTCCGGGTGATCGCCGACCATGCGCGCTCCAGCGTGCTGATCATCGGTGACGGGGTCACACCCAGCAACGAGGGCCGGGGCTACGTGTTGCGGCGCCTGTTGCGGCGCATCGTGCGGTCCGCGCGGCTGCTCGGCGTGCAGGAGCCTGTGCTGCACGCGTTCGCCGAGGTCGTACGCGACACCATGAGCCCGGCCTACCCGGAGCTGACCAGCGACTTCGAGCGCATTTCCGCCATTGTGAAGGCCGAGGAGGAGGCCTTCCTGCAGACCCTCACCGCCGGCTCGCGGATCTTCGACACAGCCGTGGCCGACACGAGGAGCGCCGGGCGTTCCGTGCTGGCCGGTGACCAGGCGTTCCAGCTGCACGACACCTATGGATTCCCGATCGACCTGACGCTGGAGATGGCGGCCGAGGCCGGGCTCGAGGTCGACCGCGACCGTTTCATCGCGCTGATGGACGAGCAGCGCACCCGCGCCAAGGCCGACGCGAAAATCCGGAAGGTGGGCCACGGCGACGGCTCGGTCTACCGGGCGGTCCTCGACACCCACGGCAGCACCGAGTTCCTCGGGTACACCGAGCTCGCCGCCGAGGCCATGATCACCGGGCTGATCGTCGACGGTGCGCCCGTCCCGGCCGCCGTCACCGGCGACCAGGTCGAGATCGTGCTCGACCGCACCCCGTTCTACGCCGAGGCCGGTGGCCAGCAGGCCGATACCGGTGAGCTCCGCGGAGCATCCTTCACCGTCCGGATCGAGGACGTGCAGTCCCCGGTCGCGGGCCTTCGGGTGCACCGCGGCACGGTCACCGCGGGCGAGGCGACTCTCGACGCCGCCGTCGTCGCGGAGGTCGACCGGGCCCGGCGTACGTCGATCTCGCGGGCCCACACCGCCACCCACCTCGTCCACGCGGGGCTGCGCGGGGCGCTGGGCCCGTCGGCGGCGCAGGCCGGTTCGCTCAACGCCCCCGGTCGGCTGCGGTTCGACTTCACCTCCCCTGCCGGCGGGGTTCCGGCCGCGGCCCTCACCGAGATCGAGGACGAGGTCAACACCGTCCTGCAGGAGAACCGGGTCGTCGAGACGTCGGTGATGTCCATGGACGAGGCGCGAAAGCTCGGCGCGATGATGCTGTTCGGCGAGAAGTACGGCGACCGGGTGCGCGTCGTCGACATGGGCGACTACTCCCGCGAGCTCTGCGGTGGAACCCATGTGGGCCGGACCGGCGAGATCGGCATGGTCAAGGTGCTGTCGGAGGCGTCCATCGGCTCCGGGGTCCGCCGCGTCGATGCGCTCGTCGGGCTCGACGCCTTCCGGTTCCTCTCCCGCGAACACCTGCTGGTATCGAACCTGGCCGAGCAGCTCAAGGCCCGACCCGAGGACCTGCCGGAGCGGATCGGCGGGCTCGTCGAGCGGCTGCGGACCGCCGAGCGCGACCTGGAGAAGGTCCGTGCCGACGCCGTGCTGGCGTCCGCCGGTGCGCTGGCCGCAGGAGCAGAGGACATCGAAGGCGTGGCGCTCGTCGCGGTGGCCGCCCCCGACGGCATCGCCGCCAACGATCTGCGCGCGCTGGCCTCAGACGTGCGTGGGCGGCTCGGGTCGCGGGCGGGTGTCGTGGCCCTGTTCTCGACCGAGACTTCGGGGGACGTCGCCAAGGTGGCCTTCGTCGTCGCCACCACCTCCGCCGCGCGGGACCGGGGGCTGGCCGCCGGCAAGCTCGTCCCGGCCTTCGCCGCGGCCATCGGCGGGCGCGGGGGCGGCAAGCCCGACCTCGCCCAGGGCGGTGGCACCGACCCCTCCGGTGTTCCTGCGGCGATCGTCGCGCTGCGCGCCGCGCTCACGTGACACCGGGTCGCGGGCGGCGGCTCGGTATCGATGTGGGTTCGGTCCGCGTCGGGGTCGCACTGTCGGACCCGGACGGGGTGCTCGCCACGCCGCTTGTCACCGTTGCCCGCGACACCACGGCCGGGGCCGACCTGCGTGCGATCGCCGACCTGGTGGCCGAGCACGACATCGTGCAGGTCGTCGTCGGGCTGCCCCGCACGCTCGCCGGCCGGGAAGGTCCGGCCGCGGCGGCTGCCCGGGAGTTCGCCGACGCGCTGGGGCCGGCGGTCGGGGTGCCGATCGTGTTCTCCGACGAGCGGCTGACCACGGTCGTCGCCACCCAGCAACTCCGCGCGCGGGGAGTGAAGGGGCGCAAGCAGCGGGCCCTCGTGGACCAGGTGGCGGCTGTCGCGATCCTGCAGGGTTGGCTGGACTCGCGTCGGTGAGAGCCGGGCAGCCCCCGTCCAGGCATCCTCGGGCGTGCTCGTTACCCTCCGACACTGTGTACCGGACGGATACCACCACCACCCGGCGCCGCCCGCTGCCCCGCTGCGCGGCGGCGGAATGATCGACAACGGGCGGGGGCTCGATCCACCCGCCGTGGATCCACCCGCCGTGGATCCATCCGCCGGCGATCGGCGGGTTGCCGGGCACCGGCGCGGGACCGATGACGGCGCCGACGATCTGACAGGTCCGGTGCGCATCGTTCCGAAGCGGTTCGGGCCACGGATCGCGAAGCGCGAGAAGGCCCGCCGCCGCCGTCGGCGGACGGGCGTGCTGGGACTCGCCATCCTGCTGCTGCTGGGCGCCGTGGCCGGCGGCGGGTTCTATCTCTACCGCACCGTGCTCGCCACGCCGGACTTCGACGGCAGCGGCAGCGGCGACATCGTCGTCCAGGTCGCCGACGGCGACTCCACGACCCAGATCGGCGGCGAGCTCGCCCGACGTGGCGTCGTGGCCGGGGTGGGCGCGTTCACCGATGCGGCACAGGAGAACGACCGGATCCGCTCGGTTCAGCCGGGCTACTACCGGCTGCGGCGCGGGATGTCCGGCGATTCGGCCGTGGTCCTGCTGCTCGATCCCGCTTCCCGCCTGGGTCAGCTCGAGATCCGTGCCGGCGTGCAGCTCGACGACACCCGCGCGCCCGACGGTGCCGTCGTGCCCGGCGTGCTCAGCCTGGTCTCCCGTGCCACCTGCGTGACGTTGGACGGCGTCGAGCGCTGCATGTCCGTCGACGCGCTGCGCGCGGCGATGGCCGGCACCGATCCGGCCGAGCTGGGTGTGCCGAAGTGGGCGCTGGAGGAGGTCGGCCGTGCCGACCCGGTGCGCAGGCTCGAGGGGCTTCTCGTCCCTGGACGCTACGACGTCCCGCCGGGGGAGTCCGCCGTCGAGGTGCTCGGCGGGCTGCTGGCGACGTCGTCGGCGAGGCTGGAGGCGACCGGACTCGTGTCCGGGGCGCAGAGCATCGGCTCGACGCCCTACCAGGTCCTCGTGATCGCCTCCCTGGTGGAGAAGGAGGCGATCACCGCGGACATGCCGAAGGTCGCACGGGTGATCTACAACCGGCTCGGCGCCGGAAAGCGCCTCGAGCTGGACTCCACGGTCAACTACCCGCTGGACCTGCAGGCTCTGCGCACCACCGCGGAGGACCGGGCGCGGCCCGGCCTCTACAACACCTACGACCGGGCCGGATTACCGCCCACCCCGATCGGAGCGGTCGGGCGCGCCGCGATCGCCGCCGCGGTGGCCCCGGAGCCCGGCCCGTGGTTCTTCTTCGTCCGGTGCCGCAACGACGGCACGTCGTGTTTCGCGGTGACCTTCGCCGAGCACGATGCGAACGTGCGCGTGGCCCGTGAGAACGGCGCCTTCTGAGTCGCTCTAACGGGCGTCCCACGTTCGCGACACAACGTAACTTTGAGTAACGACAGGGTCATCTGGCGCTCCTAACGTCACCTCAGCCCACCGGGGATCCGGTGCCGGCACTAGGAGGTTTGACGTGACTCAGACGATCGATCCCGCGATTGCAGGCACGGGCGGTGAGCGGCGGGGGTTCCGCCGCTGGGCCGCGGCCGAGTCCATCGAGGACTACTCGCTCCGGTTCGCCCCGACGACGTTCCGGACGTGGACGCCGCTGATCGTCGCCTCCACCGCTCTGGGTGGTATCGCCTATCTCGCCGACTACGCGATCGGTGCGTCGATCGTGCTCAGCAACGGTGCCCCGAGTGCGCTGGTCGGCATCCTGCTCGCCATGGTCACCATCTTCGTCACCGGCATTCCGATCTCCTACTACTCGGCCAGATACGCGATCGACATGGACCTGCTGACCCGCGGCGCCGGCTTCGGCTACTTCGGGTCCACGCTCACCTCGTTGATCTACGCGAGCTTCACCTTCATCTTCTTCGCCCTCGAGGGCTCGATCATGGCGCAGGCGTTCGAACTCGGGCTGGGCATCCCGCTGCCGATCGGTTACCTGATCACCTCGCTGATGGTGATTCCGATCGTGATCTACGGGATGAAGGCGCTCGCGAAGCTGCAGGCGTGGACGCAGCCGTTCTGGCTGCTGATCTTCGCCGCGCCGCTGATCGCGTTGGCTGTGCAGCAGCCCCAGGCCTACGCCGACTTCTTCGCCTTCGCCGGGCCGGACGGCACCACGGGCGTGAGCCTGCTCGGCGTCGGCCTCGCGGCGGGCGTCGCGCTCTCGCTCATCGCTCAGATCGGTGAGCAGGTCGACTACCTGCGGTTCATGCCGCCGCTCACCCCGGCCAACCGGTTCCAGTGGTGGGCAGCGGTCCTCTCGGCCGGGCCGGGCTGGGTGATCCTCGGCGCCATCAAGCAGATCTCCGGAGGCCTGCTGGCGGTATGGATCCTCGACGCGGTCGGCACCGCGGCAGCTGTCGAGCCGATCCAACAGTTCACCGCAGGCCTGGGGCTGGTGCTGCCGGCCTGGCTGGTACTGCCGGTGGCCGTGTTGTTCGTCGGAGTGTCCCAGATCAAGATCAACGTCACGAACGCCTACTCGGGCTCGCTGTCCTGGTCGAACTTCTTCTCCCGGGTGCTGCACGCCCACCCCGGTCGGGTCGTGTACATCTTCCTGAACGTCGGCGTCGCGCTGCTGCTGATGGAACTCGGGGTGTTCGGGTTCCTGGGCGCCGTGCTCGGTTTCTACTCCAACGTCGCCATCGCCTGGATCGGCGCCGTGGTGGCCGACCTCGTGATCAACAAGCCGATCCTGAAGCTGAGCCCGTCCTACATCGAGTTCAAGCGCGCGCACCTGCGCTCGATCAACCCGGTGGGTTTCGGCGCGATGCTCGTCGCCTCGGCCGTGTCGATCACGGCCTTCTTCGGCGCGTTCGGTCCGCTGCTCGCCGCGTACTCGCCGTATCTGGCACTGGTGATCGCCTTCGTGCTGTCCCCGGCGATCTGCATCGCGACGAAGGGTCGCTACTACCTGGCGCGGGTCGACGAACTGGAGCCGCCGATGGAGGACGCCGACGGCACCCTCTCGACCGTGCTCGTTCGCTGCGGGAGGTGCGCGGCGGAGTACGAGCGCCCCGACATGGCGGGCTGCCCGTACCACGGCGGTGCGGTGTGCTCGCTGTGCTGCAGCCTCGAGAAGCACTGTGCGGACATGTGCAAGACGACCGAGGGCACGATCCTCGACCTGCCTATGCCTGCGATGGGTTCGCAGGCCTGATTCCACAGGCCCGGCACCGCACCCTTACCCGGTGCGGCGCCGGGCCGTTCAGGCCGGTGGGCGTCCGAACAGACCGGGGGGCGGCATCGGGGACGGCACCGCACCGCGGTCGGAGGGGGCCGCGACGGCAGCGGCGAGACGTCGGGCCGCAGCGTCGTCGAGCACACTCGCCCGGAACGGGTCGGCGGCAGTGTGCCGCCTGAGTGCGTCGACCGGCAGTTCGCGCTCCGATCCGACGAGCACCAGGTTGCCGAACCGCCTGCCGTGCAGGATCTCCGGCGACGCGATCACCGCGATCTCTCGGAACACCGCCGCCGCAGCGGCGATCTGGGTGCGGGCGAAGGTGAGCGCGCCACCGTCGGCGACGTTCGCCGCGTAGACGCCGCCCGGCGCCAGCGCCCGCGCGGCCGAGGCCGCGAATTCCGTCGATGTCAGGTGCGACGGGGTGCGGGCGCCGGCGAACACGTCGAGCACCAGGAGGTCCACCGAGCCGGCTGTGGCGTCGGCCAGCGCGGCGCGCGCGTCGGCGACCGTCACCTCGATGTCCAGGCCGTCGGCAGGCAGCCTCGCCGCGACGAGGTCGGCAAGCCCGCCGTCGATCTCCACGACCGTTTGCGCCGATCCCGGCCGTGTCACTGCGACGTAGCGGGCGAGCGTCCACGCGCCGCCGCCGAGGTGCAGCACACGCAGCGGGGCGGTGGCGGGCGCGATGAGGTCGACGACGTGCCCGAGCCTGCGGACGTATTCGAACTCGAGGTGGGTGGGGTCGTCGAGGTCCACATGTGACTGCGCCGTGCCGTCGACCAGTAGCGTCCAGCCCTGCGGCCGGTCCGGGTCGCCGACGAGTTCGGCATGCCCGTGGTCGACGTCGGCGCGGATCACGACCCTGGCCCGGCGGTCGGCTCGACGTCGGGTGGACACGGACCCATCCTGCCCGGCGTGACCGCAGCGACACCCCCCCGGCAGTAGGTTGCCATGCACGAGCCCGATCGGTCTCGGGCGGAGGAGGTTCCACGGTGCTGTTGTCCCCGCACGAGCAGGAGCGGTTGCTGCTGCACGTCGCCGCGGGTCTGGCGCAGCAGCGCCGGGACCGCGGGTTGATGCTCAACTACCCCGAGTCGGTGGCGATGATCGCTGCGTGGGTGCTCGAGGGCGCCCGGGACGGGCGTACCGTAGCCGAGCTGATGACGAGCGGGCAGCATGTCCTGACCCGTGACGAGGTGATGGAGGGCGTCCCGGAGATGGTCACGTCGGTGCAGGTCGAAGCCACGTTCCCGGACGGTACGAAGCTCGTCACCGTCCACCGGCCCATCCAGTGACCGGGTCGGGTGCGATGGTGCCCGGGCAGTACCTGCTCGGTGACGGGCCGGTCCTGATAGATCGGGAACGTACGGCCCTCGAGGTCGTCAACTCCGGCGACCGGCCGATCCAGATCGGGTCGCACTACCATTTCGCGGCGGCCAACCCGGCGCTGCTGTTCGACCGCTCGCTCGCCGCCGGCAAGCGCCTCGCCGTTCCCGCGGGCACCGCCGTGCGGTTCGAACCAGGCATCGAGCGGACGGTCTGGCTGGTCGCTCTCGGCGGCACGGCCACCGTTCCGGGGCTCCGGCTGTGACGCCCAGGTTGCTCGTCAGGTCGGCGCGATGAGCGAGCCTGTACTCCGATCGTCGACACAGCGTTTCGCGCAGCGCCGATCGAGGGTCAGCGAGGGAGTGCGATGAGCACCGGGCCAGGGCCCTGGATCATCGATCGCGCCCGGTATGCGGAGCTCTACGGCCCCACCACCGGTGACCGGGTTCGGCTGGCCGACACCGACCTATTCATCGAGGTCACCGAGGACCGCTGCCGGGGTCCGCGCGGCGGCGACGAGGTGGTGTTCGGCGGCGGCAAGGTCATCCGCGAATCGATGGGGCAGGCCCGCGCGCCCCGTGCGTCCGGCACCCCGGATCTCGTGATCACCGGTGCGCTCGTGCTGGACCACTGGGGCGTCGTCAAGGCCGACGTCGGCGTGCGTGATGGCCGGATCGTCGCGCTGGGCAAGGCCGGCAACCCCGACATCATGGACGGCGTCCATCCCGACCTGGTGATCGGACCGTCCACCGAGATCATCGCGGGCAACGGGCTGATCCTCACCGCCGGTGGCGTCGACTGCCACGTGCACCTGATCTCCCCGACGCAGATCCCGGAGGCGCTCGGCTCGGGCGTCACGACGTTGATCGGCGGCGGCACCGGCCCGGCCGACGGCACCAAGGCCACCACCGTGACACCCGGGTCCTGGTACCTCGCGCGGATGCTGGAGTCCCTCGACTCGTACCCCGTCAACATCGCGTTGCTGGGCAAGGGCAACACGGTCGGCGTCGAGGCGCTTCGCGAGCAGGTGGCCGCCGGGGCGTCGGGGTTCAAGCTGCACGAGGACTGGGGC
>JBKJPD010000034.1:0-6744 GCA_046595345.1 Pseudonocardia sp. | reverse complement strand
AACGCGTTCGCAAAGGCCAATGGCGTGAAGCCCGCGCTGTTCAGCGCCAACTCCGAGGGCGCGTGCGAAAGCTGCAACGGCGCCGGCGTCATCTATACCGACCTCGCGATGATGGCCGCCGTCGCCACCACCTGCGAGGAGTGCGAGGGAAAGCGGTACCAGGCCTCGGTGCTCGAATACCGCCTCGGCAGCCGCGACATCAGCGAGGTGCTCGCGATGTCGGTGACCGAGGCCGGGGAGTTCTTCGGCGCCGGCGAGGCGCGCACGCCGGCCGCGCACAAGGTCCTGAAGCGGCTGGCTGACGTCGGGCTCGGCTACCTCCACCTCGGCCAACCACTCCCCACGCTGTCCGGCGGCGAACGGCAGCGGCTCAAGCTGGCCACCCAGATGGCCGAGAAGGGAGACGTCTACGTCCTCGACGAGCCGACCTCCGGCCTCCACCTCGCCGACGTCGAGCAGTTGCTCGGCCTGCTCAACCGGCTCGTCGACGCCGGCAAGTCGGTCATCGTCATCGCGCACCACCAGGCGGTCATGGCGCACGCCGACTGGATCATCGACCTCGGCCCCGGCGCCGGCCACGAGGGCGGCCGGATCGTATTCGAGGGCACACCCGCCGACCTCGTCGCCGCCCGCTGCACCCTCACCGGCGAGCACCTCGCGGCCTACGTCGGCGCCTGACCGAGGACCTTGCGTACATCGTGGGACGAGTTCTCTCAGCTGTGGCGGGCAGCTGCACCCACCCGGTTTCAGGGCAGGTAGCCGGCCTCGATGAACTCAGCCCGCGTGACGACGTCCACTCCGGGCCGTTGATCAGCCGATGGGTTCGGGCAGGGGGACGGCTTCGCCGACCGCGTGGCCGGTGCGGCCCTCGCGCGTGAGCAGCCAGGCCGACCGGGCACCGTGGACGGTCCAGGTGGCACCGTCCCAGAGCACCGCGGTGTCCTCGTCGACCCCGAGGACCGAGGTGCCCTCGGGGGCGCGGAGCAGGTAGCGGGCCACGATGTCTGGGATCCAGCGGGGGAATCGGTCGAAGTGCGGGATGACGCGCACGCCCGGTACGACACCCAACCCCGGGTCGGCAGCGCGGGTCGGGTGGCGCAGGTCGGGCACCCAGGCGGTGAGGGCCATGGCGCCGGCGCTGCAGCCGGCGAGCGCCGCCCCGCCGCGCCAGGCGGCGAGTACGGCGTCCCACACGCGAGTGCCGCGCAACGTCGCTGCGCAGTGCGGGGGATTGCCGCCGGAGAGGTAAATCAGACCGGCGCCTTCGATGAGTGTGGCGATGGTGGGGTTATCGGCGTCGGTGCGGTCGCGCACCACAACCGGCACTGCCTCGACGCCGAGCCGGGCTGCCTGCTCCTCGCCGAGCGTGATCCACCGATTTAGGGACGTCTCGCCCTCCAGCGATGCGGCCGTGGGGATCTGCACATATCGGGGCGGGCGGTCGCGCAGGAGTTCGGCTTCGAAGGGCGCAGAGGTCGCGAGGTATTCACCACTTCCGACGAGCGCGACGGGTCCGGTCACCGGATAACCATAGGGCCTCAGATCGCGCTCCGCCGTGACGGAGCTCGGTGTGGGCCCGCTTGCTGTGGGCCCTTGGGTAACCGGGGCGGCACGTCGATGTTCCGCGTCTGCACGGCTTGAATCCCCGCGGCTGATCAGCTACAATCATTGACCCTGCTTTCGCTGAAGCCCGTTCGGGTGGCGTGTCACCCATAAGAGACGATGGGCGCCGCGCTACGTGCGGAAATTGAACTCGGCGCTATTCCGGTCGGCGAGCCGCCGCCGACGGGGAAGTGGCCGGTCATAATCATGAAGGTGGCAGCCGTCATCGAGCGTATCGTCGCGCTGTTCAGGCTGGGGATACATCAGCGGGACAGCGGCGCGCAGTGCCCGGGTGATAGCGATGGCGCCGGATCTCAACACTCCGACCCACCATCGGCGGGCTACCGAGGCTGGACGCATGCCGAAGGGGTTCCGGTCGCTGGTAAACCAGAAATGGGTGGTCGACGGCTGGGCAAGGTTAATGACAGGCAAACCCGGCGCATCTCAAACACCGAGTACTACATCGACATTCGACCTTGTGGTCAACCTGCGACACCTGATTGCCGAGCCCGGCAAGCGACTCACGGCAGTCTGAATACCGTCCCCGACACGGAGCAACATGAGTGCTGCCTGAACTGGAAGGATCCGCAGATCAACGGCAGGACCGTGGCGAGGTGTGGGCCGATACCCACCGCCGCATCGCGTCGCCGTCCCCGGTCATTCCGATTGGGTAAGCCTGGGATGCGATCGTGGAGCGACACCCTCAGGGGTGAGTGCACGCCACCCCTCCGTGCCCGGTCTCATGGCCCTTGCCGGCCGCGGTGGTGGCGTCCGCGTTATCCGGATGCCAGAGCCTCACGCCAGGCTTGAGAACCCGGAGATCGTCGGCCCGGACGGGTCCGCGACGATCTCGTGGTGGTCGGTCGCGTCATCCACAGCCGACTCGATCCTGCTGAGAGGTCCACTGGCCCATTACCGACGGAGAATGGTCCCGAACCCGCTAAAGGCCAGGTAGCGCCGCTGGGCGGCGCGGTCCGGGTACCCGGACCGCGCCGCCGAGACGACTTACCAGTGTCGTTCGAAGCCCATCAGGTCTTCTCTCAGACCGGCGTGCCGGGGGCCGCGGGAGCGGCCGGAAGGGCCGGCGCGCCGGGAACCGCGGGAGCGGCCGGTGCAGCGGGTGCGCCGGGGACCGCGGGTGCGGCCGGCAGGGCCGGCGCGTCGGGCGCCGGTGGCGGCGACTGGTCATAGCCGGTCGTCGACATCGAAGCCGTCTTGAACGTGGCGGGTGTGGCGGGTGTGGCGATGGTTGCCGGGGTCGCGGGAGTTGCCGGGGTCGCGGGAACAGCGGGATACGCGGGAGTTGCGGGATACGCGGGAGTTGCGGGAGTTGCGGGATACGCGGGAGTTGCCGGGGGCTCGGGAGTATTGAGAGTACCCCGTGTAACGAATGCAATCGGGTTGGCCGGAGTGGCCGGGTTGGCCGGGTTAGCCGGGTTAGCCGGGTTAGCCGGTAGGGCCGGGTTGGCCGGTAGGGCCGGGTTGGCCGGGGTGGCCGGCGTGGCCGGTAGGGCCGGCGGGTTGGGAATGTCTGGGATCTGCATCTGGCTGACCTGAGGTGCCGTGGTGTTGGTCGCCGCCGGTGATACCTCGGAGGCCTGTGCAATACCGGCACTGAGCGCGGCGACCGCGAGGCTTGCCGTCAATGCGGCCAAGGCGACAGCAGCATTCTTCCTGTACATGTGTGCTCCTTAATTTGCTTTGGGGACAACTTGGAGAGTGCCCGGCATTTCTAGGCAACGCCACCGCTGGCATCCGGAGATATGTCCGCCCAGGCCACGCTAATAACAACGCTACGATGCCAATACACGGCAGAACCACCGATCGAGTGTCACTCGGTCGTGTGGTCGACTAACGCCTGGGCTGGGACTACAACGGCACGTATGGCGTGTCGTGAGTGGCTGGGATCTATACGGCGGCGATGATCTACGCGTGATGGATGCTGCTGGCTGGGTTGCGTCGTTGGACACCGTGCTGGAGCTGATCTCGGGCCGGTTCGCTCGGGCTGAGCCGCGCCGGCGAGTCGGTGCGTATCTGCATGGGTTACTCGCGGGGCTGGAGCGTAAGAACGGCTGGACGTTGGCCGAACACGCTGGTGCGCTGTCGCCTGACGGGATGCAGCGACTGCTGCGGACCGCTGACTGGGACATCGACGGAGTACGTGACGACGTACGCGGGTATGTACTGACCCATCTCGGTGCGGGCGCCGCCGGGGTTTTCATCATCGATGAGACCGGGTTCATCAAGAAGGGTGTCCGATCGGCCGGGGTCCAGCGCCAGTACACCGCCACTACCGGGAAGGTCGAGAACTGTCAGATGGGGGTGTTCCTGGGCTATGCATCGCCCCGGGGACGGGCGCTGGTGGACCGTGAGCTCTACCTGCCGACATCGTGGACCGACGATCCCGATCGCTGTGCGGCGGCGGGGATCCCGGTGGAGGTGGGGTTCCTGACGAAGCCGCGGCTCGGAGTGGCGATGCTCGCCCGGGCTCACGCTGCGGGTGTACTCACGGGATGGGTCACCGCGAATGTGGACTACGGCCAGAACCCGAGGTTCCGTTCCTGGCTTGCTGACCATGGGGTGCCGTTCGTGCTCGAGACCCGCAACGACGATGTTCTCATCAGTCCGCACTGGCACCGCCGTCAGGCCAAGGTGCTGGTCACTCTCGCGGGGACCGGGGACGACGATGATTGGGTGCTGCGCCGGATCGAGGTCGGTGTGGCCGGTGAGCGGGCTTACGACTGGACTGCGGTGGCTTTGGATGCGGTGGGGTTGCCGGCGGGGTGGGGGCATTGGTTGTTGGTACGTCGCGAGGCCGAACCTGAGTCGGGTGAGTCGAGTTGCGAGTCGGCGTTCTACCGCTGCGCCGGCCCGGTCGCGACCCCGTTACGGGAGTTGATCCGAGTCGCCGGGGCACGGCGGGCGATCCAGGAGTGCTTCCGGTCCGCGAGGGACGAAGCGGGCCTGGACCAGTACCAGGTTCGAGACTGGCGGGCCTGGTACGCCCACATCACTCTCGCGTTGCTCGCCGCTGCCTGCGTCGCCATCACCGCCACGGATGTCGCCGCCACAGATCGAGACCCTGAGAAGGGGGATCTGGAGCCGGTCTCCACGATCTGATCACGGTGGCCGCGCTGAGGACGGCAGTACACCGCACCAGATCATGACGAAATCCGACCAGGGACCACGACCATGGCTATCTGCCGTTGCAGCACCCGAAGTGCCACGTCTGATATGTGACCGCCGTCGCATTCCTCGATACCGTCACCCGTTAGGGTATGACTTCTGATCATCACGACGGGTCAGCGTGCGTGCACGTAATGGCAACCGTCAGTGACTGAGCCCGGAACTCCCGTCCGCCCGGCTCCGGAATCCGGCAAACGTGGATTCCCCGACCGGCGGCGAGGCAGTCGCCCCCGGCGCTCCGCGACCCAGGTCTCCAGGAGCAGTGGACCGTAGCTGGTCAGCGGGGTGCCATGGACTGTCAAACGAATGGTGTGACTGGAAAGCTTGCACGGTCCTACCTCGGGAGGCGGGTCCCGGACCGGGACGGATCAGGCTCCGTGCTCACGGCTGGTGTGGAACAACTCGTCGAGCGTGACCGGCTCGAGTGCGCGTTCATGGATGAGCGCGAGGATCTGGTCGAACACGCCCAGCACAGCGGGGTGGTTGGCATGCCCGAGCATGATCACTCCGGGGTGCAGGTACTTGCGGGCCTGGTCCATCAGGAACTCCGCGGTGATGACCGTGGAGTCGGAGTAGGAGCCGTCCCACAGCACCGAGCGGGTGTAGCCGACACTGCCCGCGACCCCGTCGACGGTCGGGTTGTGCAGGCCGTACGGCGGTCGGTAGTAGGGCCGGGTGGTGACGCCGAAGACCTTCACGACCCATTCGTCGTTGCGTTCCAGTTCCTCGCGGATCTTGGCCTCGGACAGCGTGGTGAGTTTGGGGTGGGTGAAGGTGTGGTTCATGATCTGGACCTGACCGGCGGCGATGAGCGGCGCCAGTACCGGGGCGTGGGGTCGCCATTGGTGGTCGTAGGTGCCGTTCGGGCTGAAGGTCAGGTGTGTGCCCGAGGTTCGGGCGAACTCGACGTAGCCGCTGACGCAGTCCGCGCAGGTCCCGTCGTCGACGGTGAGGGCGATCCGGTTCCCGGCGTCGGCCGGTCCGTGATGGAGAACCTGGGACGGTCCAGGGCGCGGGGCGGGGACCGGTGGCCGCGTCGTCGTCGCCACGCCAGGAGCGCCGCCGACCGGGGCGTCGCTTGTCGCGCAGCCGGCCAGGACCGCGGCGGCACCGACACCGAGCGCACTGAGAAACGCGCGTCGCGAGGTCTCGGCGAGGGCAGGGCACCGATGATCCATCATGACCAAGGCTAGCCCGGAATCGGTGTGCTGGGTCTCGGCGGGCCACGCGCCAACCTGCTCGGATTCGCGTTGATGCGGGTGCGCGAGGACATTCAGCGCAGGTAGGGCCGGTGCCGGCCCGTCCAGCGGTCCTCGTCGCGTCGATAGACCGGGATCGAGGCCTTCGCGACGCGGAACGTGAAGCGTCCCGCCTCCTCGATGACCTCCCCGTCGGTGGCTAGCATGCCCGGCACCGCCAGCTCCACGTCGAGCTCGGGGACCTCCTTCTGCCCGTACACCCGGCTGTGCCCGAGTGCCCCGAGCATCAGGGCGGTGACCGCACGCAGCCGCGAGAACTTCAGGTCGGCACGCAGCCAGCGGACGTCGAGCAGGCCCGAGTCCAGCGTCGGGCGCCACGCCGGGACCATCCCGCGCGGGTGGTAGGGACCGTTGCCGACGAATAAGAACCACACCGACGTCCAGCGGCCGTCGATCTTGATCGGGACGGGTTCGGCGCGCCGCAGCACCACGACGAGCGCTGCAGCGAACGCGGGCCACTTGCCCCAGCGGGGCTGCCACTGCTCGCGCAGCCGCACCAGGTCCGGGTAGGAGCCGAGGCTCGCGGTGTTGATGAAGCTGCGGACCCGCACGACGTCGTCGGTCTCGGGGTCGGAACCGTGGCCGGGGTGGACGTCGACCAGTGCGAGATCGACCGCGACGGCCTGGCCTGCGCCGGTGGCGTCCACAGCCTCCTGCAGGTCGTAGACGCCGAGGTCGCGTGCGAAGTGGTTGAGGG
>JBKJPD010000543.1:0-2776 GCA_046595345.1 Pseudonocardia sp. | reverse complement strand
GGTTGGTCGATCCGCCGCGTCGCCCGAGCAGATCGCCGCCGATCAGGCGGCGGTGGATGCCGCAGCCGCTCAGCTCGCGGTTGCGCAGCAGAACCTCGGCGATGCCACGCTCACCAGCCCGATCGACGGCACCGTCGGCGCGCTCGACGTCGCGGTCGGCGGGCGGGTATCGGGCGGGTCCGGTGCGGTGCAGGTCGTCGTGATCGGGTCGGCGATCGGGTACCAGGTCGACATGTCGGTGAGCGAGACCGACGTGGCCCGCATCGCCGTCGGCAACCCGGTGACAGTCACGCCCGACGGCGCGGACGCTCAACTCGAGGGCACCGTAGTGGCGATCGGGCTCCTACCCACGGCCGCAGCGGGTAACGCCGCACGCAATAACGCCGCAGGAACCAACGGCGCAGCGAGCGGTGGTGTGGCCGGCGGCGGTGCGGCGAGCTACTCCGTCACCATCGCCCTACCGGGTGTGAGCGGCCCGTACAAGGCGGGCCAGGGTGCCGCGGTGACGATCCGGCTGGCCGACGTCAACGGTGCACTCACGGTGCCCACGTCCGCGGTGCACACGAGCGGCGCGGCCAGCACCGTCGAGGTCCTGCGGGGTGGCGTGTTGCAGCCCGTTCCGGTGCAGGTCGGGGCGGTCGGGTCGCGGCGCACGGAGATCACGTCCGGCCTGACCGCCGGCGACGTGGTGGTCGTCGCGGACCCGTCGCGGCCGCTGCCGACCGCCGGCCTCACGAGCCTGCGGGGCATCAGCGGCGGCGGGGCGGGCGGCCGTCCCGGCGGGTGAGCCCCGCCAATCAGATCATCAGCGCTCGGTGAGCCGGCCGTCCGCCACCGTCCACTGCCGGGTCATCCGGACGGTGTCGAGCATCCGCCGATCGTGGGTCACCAGCAGTACGGTGCCACCGAAGCTGTCGAGGGCCTGCTCCAACTGCTCGATGGCGGGCAGGTCGAGGTGGTTGGTGGGTTCGTCGAGCACCAGCAGGTTCACTTCGCGGGCCTGTAGCAGCGCCAGCGCCGCGCGGGTCCGCTCCCCGGGCGAGAGCGACTCGGCGGGGCGGGGGGCGTGGTCGCCGGTGAGCCCGAACTTGGCGAGCAGCGTGCGGACGTCCGCCTCGGCCCAGTCGGGGACGGCGTCGCCGAACGTCCTGGCGAGTGGTTCAGGTCCGAGGAACAGGCCCCGCGCCTGGTCGATCTCCCCGACGCGGACGCCTGAGCCGAGCCCGGCTGTCCCGGAAACGACGGGGACGCGACCGAGCAGCGCGCCCAGCAACGTGGATTTGCCGGAACCGTTGGCCCCGGTGATCACGATGCGGTCGGCCCAGTCGATCCGGGCGTCGACCGGGCCGAGGGTGAACGATCCGCGCCGCACCACCGCACCCGACATCGACGCCACGACCGCGCCGGACCGGGGTGCGGCGGCGATCGTCATCCGCAGCTCCCACTCCTTGCGGGGCTCTTCCACGACGTCGAGGCGCTCGATCATCCGTTTCGTCTGGCGGGCCTTCGCGGCCTGCTTCTCGCTGGTCTCGGAGCGCTTGTTGCGGCCGATCTTGTCGTTGTCGGGCGACTTGCGCCGGGCGTTGCGGACGCCGGTGGCCAACCAGTTGTGCTGCATCTGCGCGCGGTCCTTGAGCCCACCCAGCTTGTCGTCGTAGTCGTCGTAGGCCTCGCGCGCGTGCCGACGGGCCACCTCGCGCTCGGCGAGGTAGCTGTCGTAGCCGCCGTCGTAGACGCCGACCTGCTGCTGGGCGAGGTCGAGCTCCACCACCCGGGTGACGGTGCGCGCCAGGAACTCCCGGTCATGGCTGACGATCACCGCGGGCGAGCGGAGGCCCTGCACGAACCGCTCCAGGCGTTCGAGGCCGTCGAGGTCGAGATCGTTGGTGGGCTCGTCGAGCAGCAGCACGTCGTAGCGCGACAGCAGCAGCGCCGCGAGCCCGGCGCGGGCCGCCTGCCCGCCGGAGAGCGCCGTCATCGGGGTCTGCAGGTCGATCGCCAGCCCGATGTCGGCCGCGACCTCACCCGCGCGCTCCTCCAGGTCGGCGCCGCCGAGTGCGAGCCAGCGGTCCAGGGTGGTGGCGTAGGTGTCGTCGGCGCCGGGCGCGCCCTCGCCGAGTGCGACCGCTGCGGCGTCCATCGTGGCCAGCGCGGCGGTGACGCCGGTGCGCCGCGCCAGGAACGCGGAGATCGTCTCGTCCGGACGCCGGTCCGGCTCCTGCGGTAGGTGCCCGACCGTCGCGTCGGGCGGGCTGAGGACGATCGTGCCGTCCTCGGGTGTGACCTCGCCCGCGAGAAGCCGCAGGAGGGTGGACTTCCCGGCGCCGTTCGCCCCCACGAGCCCGACCACGTCGCCGGGAGCGACGACGAGATCGAGGTGGGAGAACAACACGCGGGCGCCGTGGCCGGCGGCGAGATCGGTGGCCTGGAGAGTGGCACTCATGGCGAAGCAACGGTACCCGCCTGCTCTCGCGCGCCGATCCTGCCTTCGCGCGCCGATCCTGCTCGCGCACGCCGCCGGCGCCGCGCGAGTGCGGGTTGGGCGCGCGAACGCGGGTTGAGCGAGCGGGATCGACCATTCCCCGATCGGCGGGTAGGGAGTGAGGATCGGAACCATGACCTATGAGCCGATGCCCACCGACTGGCAGCGCGCTGGCCGTCGTCGCCCACCCGGACGACCTGGAGTACGGCGGTGCGGCGGCGATCGCGAGCTGGACGGCACAGGGCCGCACCGTGAGCTACCTGCTCGCCACCCGCGGGGAGGCCGGGATCGACT
>JBKJPD010000492.1:0-12024 GCA_046595345.1 Pseudonocardia sp. | reverse complement strand
CTGGCCGCCGCCGGTGCCCTGCACGTCGCCGCGCTGCGCGGCTCCGACCCCTCGTAGGAGGGCGGTCAGCCGCCCATCGTGAGTTCCGCGATGCGGGCGCGGTGGGCGTCGCCGTCGCCGTACTGGCCGGCCAGGCGCTTGGCCCGCTTGTAGAAGAAGTGGGCCTCGTGCTCCCAGGTGTACCCGATCCCGCCGTGGTACTGGATCATCGCGGCGGTGGCGGCCAGCGCGGTGTCGCTCGCCTTCGCCTTGGCCACCGCGACCGCGAGCTCGGACCCGTCGAGGCCCGCGTCCACGGCGTGCGCCGCGTACAGAGCCGCATGCTCGGCCATCGTCACGTTGACGTGCAGGTCGGCCAGCGCATGCTTGATCGCCTGGAACGACCCGACGGGTACGCCGAACTGGTGGCGGTCGCGGTCGTAGGCCACCGTCCGCGACAGGGACTCCCGCGCGATGCCGACCAGGTCGGCCGCCACCAGCACGGTGGCGCGGGCGGTCAGTTCGGCCACGACCGCGGCGGTCGCGCCGGGCAGGGCCGTGCCCGAACCGGACCCGAGGTCCGCGAGCCGGACGGTGCCGTCGTAGGAACCGCGGGCGGTGACCGTGGCGCCCTCGACGAGCGCCAGCCCGGCACCTGAACGCGCGACGACGACGTCGGCGATCCCGCCGTACTCGACGGCGGGCAGCCTGCCCGGCGCCGACCCGCGCAGGCTCAGCGCCCCGACCGCGTCGCCCGACGCCAGCCGCGGCAACCAGGCCGCCTGCTGCTCCGGTGTGCCGGTGAGGCGGATCGCCTCGGCGGCCAGTACGGTGCCCCGCCACGGCCCCGGTGCGACGCCCGCGCCGAGCGCGCGGGCGATGACCTGGGCCTCAACCAGTCCCAGACCCAGCCCGTCGTGCTCCTCGGGGACCAGGACCGCGAGCCAGCCCTGCTCCCCTGCGGCCTTCCACAGGGACGCGGGGTTGCCGTCGCCGGCAGAATCCTCGACGACGCCGCGCACGGCGTCGGTGTCGAACCGCTCGGACAGATACGACCGGACCGCCGCGTCGAACTCGCGCTGGTCCTCGGTGAGAGCGAAGAACATGACCGGCTCCTAGCTGGGTCGATCTAGCTGGATCGATCTATCTGGGTCGATCTATCTGGGCAGGCCGAGCACGCGCTCGGCGGTGATGTTGCGCTGGACCTGTGAGGACCCGCCCCAGATCGTCACCGAGCGGGACCACATGGCCTGACCGTGCAGCGGGGTCAGGTCGAAGACCCCGGAGTCGTCACTGATCGCGTCGAGCGTGCCGTCCTCACCCAGGATGTCGTCGAAGACCTCCCACAGGTCCTGGAACGCCTCCGACCAGATCAGCTTGGTCATCGACGCCTCGAAGCCCAGGTCACGGCCCTGCTCCACCTGCGTCAGCACGTGCATCGCATGTAGGCGCAGGCACTCCAGGTCGGTCAGCACGCGGGCGAGCTTGCCGCGCACCACCGGGTCCTGATCGCGCCCCAGCTTCCTCGCCACGGCCACGATGTCGTCGTACTGGCGCCGGAACTCGGTGTACTGCGCGATCCCCGACGCGCCGCGTTCGAAGCTCAACAGCAGCATCGCGGTACGCCAGCCGTCGCCGATCTCGCCGATCACGTCGGTCACAGGCACCCGCGCGTCGGTGAAGAACACCTCGCCGAACTCGCTGGCCCCGCTCATCTGCCTGAGCGGCCGGGCCTCGACGCCGGACTGCGACATGTCGATGAGCAGCATGGAGATCCCGCGGTGCTTCACGCTGCCCGCCTCGGTGCGCACCATGGCGAAGATCTTGTCGCCGTGCATGGCGTTGGTGGTCCAGACCTTCTGGCCGTTGACCACGAAGTCGTCGCCGTCCCGGACCCCACGTGTCGCGAGGGCTGCCAGATCAGAGCCGGCACCCGGCTCCGAGAATCCCTGGCACCAGATCACCTCGTTGCGCAGCATCGGGCCGATGATCTCCCTGCGCTGCGCATCCGTGCCGATCGCCATCACGGTGGGCGCGAGGAACGTCAGTCCGAGCGGGTTGACGGTGTGCGGCGCGTGCGCCAGCACCGTCTCCTCGTCGTAGATGGCCTTCATGGCGGGGGTGCCGCCGCGGCCACCGAACTCGGTGGGCCACTGGATGCCGGCGAACCCGGCGAGCGCCTTGCCGCGCTCCCAGTCGCGGCGCAGCCGGAAACTCTCGTCGTCGTCGAGGGACTCCCAGAAGCCCGGGCGGGTCCACTCATCGGGGATGTTGGCCTGCAGCCAGGAGCGCAGCTCGCTGCGGAACTCCTCCTCGGCCACGGTGTACGTCAGGTCCATTCCAGGCCTCCTCGCGCGGTTCCACCCACCTTGGCATACCGGGCGGTAACCCCGCAGCCGGGCGGATGCCGATGCCTACCCGGCCGCCGGCAGTTTCGTCATGCCCACACGTGCCACGGCCGCCGCGTCCGGGACCGTGGCGGGGTCCACGTCCGGCGTCGCGACGAGGCTGAACCTCAGCCGAACGGCGTCGGGTTCAACACCCGCCTACCGATCGAGGCGACGAGCGGGCCGTCCACCTCGCTCGCCGTACGGGCCTCGAGCCACTCGGGATCGGCCGTGAACGCCGCCCACTTCGTGGCCATGTCCTCGTAGGAGTCGAACTTCATGACGTACACGAGCTCGTTGCCCGAGTTGGTGCCCAGCTCGGTGAGCGCCATGAGGTCGACCTCCATCCGGTGCTTCGCGAACAGGCCCAGCGTGTGCTCGCGGAACCGCTTCGCGAGCGCCGGCATCCGGCCCGGGACGGCCGTGTACTCCCGTATCTCGTAGATCACGCGCATGATCCTCCCGTGAACATCGGTGCGGGGGAAGGGCGGGACCACATGGCGGACGTGCCGGTCGGGGTGGGCATCGACCTGCTCGCGGAGCGTGATCCGGATGCGGTGGCACTGATCTGCCCGGACCACGGCGCTGATTCGCCCTCCGGCCGCGCCACCCGTGACGTCTCCCGTGCCGAGCTCGCGGCGGCGTCGAACCGGGCGGCGCGGGAGTTCGCCGCGCTGGGGGTGCGCCATGGCTCGATGGTGACGATCGGCCTGCCGAACGGGGCCGCGTTCTACGCAGCGGTCGTCGGGGCGTGGAAGCTCGGGGCGATCCCGCAGCCGGTGTCGGCGAAGCTCCCCGCCGCCGAGCTCAGCGCACTGGTGGAGCTGGCCGACCCCGCTGTCGTCGTCGGGCTGGAAGTGACCGGACGGCCGTGGCTGCCCGCCTCCTGGACCCCGGACGCGACACTGTCCCCCGAGCCGCTGCCACCGGCGATCCCGCCGAGCTGGAAGGCGCCGACGTCGGGCGGCAGCACCGGCCGTCCGAAGATCATCGTGGCGGGCAACGCGGGCTGGCTCTCCTCGGTCACCCGCAGCGCCGAGCGGCTGAGGATCGGTGACGACGGCGTCGATGGGCGCTCCGCTGACGCTCCGCGCCGCGACGTGTTCGCCGTGACCGCACCCCTGCACCACAACGCGCCGTTCATGTTCTCCCTGATCGCGCTGCTGCGCGGCGCCACGCTGCTGGTGCTCGACCGGTTCGACGGCGCGAGCGTGCTCGACGCCGTGGTGCGCCACCGGGTCACCTGGCTGTACGCGGTTCCGACGCTGATGGGGCGCATCCTGCGCCTTCCCGCCGAGACTCGTGCCCGAGCCGACCTGTCGAGCGTGCAGACGCTGCTGCACGTCGGTGCGCCCTGCCCGGAGACGGTCAAGCGCGCGTGGATCGACTGGCTGGGGCCGGAGCGGATCGTCGAGCTCTACGCGGGTACCGAGTCGCTCGCCGTCTGCATGATCGACGGGGCGGACTGGCTCGCCCACCCCGGTTCGGTGGGCCGTCCGGTCGCCGGCGAGATGCGCATCGGCGACAGCGATGGCCACCCGCTCCCGATCGGTGAGATCGGCGAGGTGTGGATGCGGGCGAGTCCCGACACCGTCACCTACCGGTACCTCGGGGCCTCGGCGCGCGCCCGTGATGGCTGGGAGTCCATCGGTGACCTCGGGCAGATGGACGCCGACGGCTATCTCTACCTCGCGGACCGTCGCGACGACCTGATCCTCGTGGGAGGCGCCAACGTCTACCCCGCAGAGGTGGAGGCGGCGCTGGCCGACCACCCGCGGGTGCTGTCGTCGTGCGTGATCGGGCTTCCCGACGAGGACCTCGGCGCCCGGGTACACGCGATCGTGCAGCTCGACGGGCCCGTCACCGATGTCGAACTGCGCGAACACGTCGCCGCGCGGCTCTCCGGAGGCAAGGTGCCGGCGTCGTTCGAGCGCGTCGACACCCCTCTGCGCGAGGACACCGGCAAGATCCGGCGCTCCGCGTGGCGGACCGCCCGCCTACCCCCGATGGGATAGCCCGGACCGGGCCGGGGACCTCGTTCCAGTCGCTCGACAAGCTCGCCACGGCCCGTCGATCACACAGGACGTCGCCGGGCCGGAGGTTCAACGTGTCGATCCGGCACCCCGTAGGCTCCCGCGAACGAGTGATCGCGGCCCCCATCCTGCCAGCTCCACCAGCCGTTGGTCACGGAGAGTGGCGCCTTCCCAACCCGAGGAACTCGATGACCGACCCCCATACCAGCCTGATCCGCCAGCAGCTTGCCAACCTCGGCCGCCGGCACGCCGCGCGCGCGGGCGGGCGATCCACCCGTGTGCTGGTGCTCGGCAACTTCGGCAACGGCAACACCGGCGACGAGGCGATGCTCGCCCGCACGCTGCAGGAACTGCCCGCCCACACCGAGGTCCGCGTCGTCTCGCGCAACCCTCGCATGGTCGAGGCCCTGCACCGGGTGCCCGCGGTCTCGATGAGCGGCATCACCTTCGCGAAGGCGCTCATGTGGTGCGACGGCATCGCGGTCGTCGGCGGCGGCCTGTTCGGCACCGGCGCGTCCCCGCTGGTCAATGCGCTGCCCGCGATCGTGTGGGCCGCCACCGTCCGTGGGCGCGACCTCACCTACCTGGCCATCGGCGTCTACCCCGGCACGCCCGACCGCGTGCTCGACCTGCTGCGCCGCTCGGTCCGCAGGCCCGGCCGGATCAGCGTCCGCGACAAGGTCTCGGCCGCCACGCTCGGCGACGCGATCGTCGCGCCCGTCGTCGGTGATCTCGCGATGGGCCTCGCCCCCGCGCCGGCCGCCGATGCGCGCCGGGTACTGGCCGCGGCCGGGGTGGACCCGGCCGTGCCACTGCTGCTCATCGCCCCGAAGGCACTGCCCAACCCGATCCTCGTCGACGCGCTGCAGGATGCCGCCGAGACGCTCGCCCGCCGCTGGATCGAGCGCGGTGGCGCCGTCGCGGGGCTCGCGATCAGCACCCACGCCGACTACGGCCTCGGGTTCGCGCGCCGTGACGAGGTGCTGATCGACGAGCTGGGCGAGCGCCTGGGACGTCCGGTCCCCGTGCTCGGACCGCAGCTCGCCCCCGCCCTTGCCAAGGCCGTGGTCGGCGAGGCCGACGCCCTGTTCGGGCTGCGGCTGCACGCGCTGATCTTCGCCGTCTCCACCGGGGTTCCGTGCCTCGGCGTGGGCTGGGAGGAGCGCACCACCGCGTTCCTCGCCGAGCACGAGCAGTCCGCCATCAACACGAGGCCCCCCGTGGAGGACCTGCACGCCTGGGTGGACCGCACCCTCCCCGCACGCTGGACCGCCCGCCCCCGCCTCCTCAGCTCATAGCCCCCGCGCCCCCAGATCGGACGAGCGGCACTCTCGTCGGATGGGTTCCGCGACCCGCCGCCCCCGTCCTCGCCATCCAGCGGCGACCGGATGGGGAAACGGGGGGCCTAGGGTTTGGTGGCTGGTTCTGTGCGTAGCAGAGGGGGTAGCAGGCGTGCTCCTGAGCCGTGCTCGGCCACCCGGTCCTCCGGGTTGGAGAGCCGGCACCGCTGAAGCGACAGGCACCCGCAGCCGATGCATGAGTCGAGGCCGTCGCGCAGGGCCACCAGGGCCTCGATCTGCTCGTCGAGCCGCCCTCGCCACGACCGCGACAGCCGCGTCCAGTCCGCCTTCGTCGGAGTCCGACCGCCGGGCAACCGGTCGAGCCCCTCGCGCACCTCATCGAGTCCGACGCCGACCGTGCGCGCCGCTCGGATGAACGCGAGCCTGCGCAACACCGAACGCTCGTAGCGGCGCTGCCCGCCGGACGTACGGGTGGTGCGCAGCAGCCCCTCGCGCTCGTAGTACCGCAGCGCCGAATGAGGGAAGCCGCTGCGGTGGGCCACCTCGCCGATCGTCAGCAGGTCCCGCGGATCCATCCGGCCTCCTCGACCCCCGATCCTGCACATGACCTGAACCTGACTTCACGTTGCATGGTAGTCCGATGATCGTGAACACCGCCATCGTCACCGGGGCGGACGGTCTCGTCACCGGTTGGCACGAAGCGGAGGCCTCCCACCTGCTGCTGTCGGAGGCCGTGGGCGGTGCCGCCCAGGCAGCACGGTCGGTGGCCGTTCTCCGGCAGCGGCTCTACCCCTGACCCTCTCCGCGGAGAGGCGAGCGGCCGTCGGCCTGCGACGACAGGCTGTCAGAGGAGTTGTCCCGGGACGGGGGACTCTCGTAAGGTCCCTACCTAGCGTCACGATCTGATCACGAGCGCACCGAGCCGGGACTCCCCACCCGGCTCACCGGACCCCGATCCGGCAGCGCTCGCCGCGGATCGCTCCCCCAGCGCTGAAGGGCAGGTTCGTGGCAGGACACCGCTCCCCCCGCCGTCGTCATGCGCACAAAAATTCTGACTCTGTCCCAGTCCGGCACCTGCTGGCAGGACCGCCACGACCCACTCCCCCCGGCCCGTCGCTTCGTACCACCGTTCTGGCCACCGCGGCCGCCGTCGGCGCCGTCGCCACCGGCACCTTCACGGCCCTGGTCCCGACTCCCGGCGACGGCATGATCACCGCGGCCGCCGCCGACACGTCGCGACTCACCACCACGCTGTCGGCGAACTCGAGCCCGCTGAAGTCCACCTCGACCACGGGCTTCCTGACTCCCGTCAACTTCGCGACCGACGACACCTCCGGATCCGCCGCAGCCGACCAGCATCTATTCCTGCTCGGCAAGGCCTCCGACATCGCCGCGGAGATCGCGCAGCAGCACGCTAAGGAGCAGCGCGCGCAGGTCGAGCGTGACCGCGTCGACGGGGTCATCGACGAGGGCGGCCTCGACGGCTGGATCGCCGAGGCTCTGCGGGTGATGGACCTTCCGCAGGTCTTGGCACCGAGCGTCAAGAAGATCATCATGGCGGAGTCGGGCGGCAACCCGCGGGCGATCAACACCTGGGACAGCAACGCCCACCGCGGCACCCCGTCCCAAGGCCTGATGCAGACGATC
This sequence comes from Pseudonocardia sp., assembly GCA_046595345.1. Taxonomy (GTDB): domain Bacteria; phylum Actinomycetota; class Actinomycetes; order Mycobacteriales; family Pseudonocardiaceae; genus Pseudonocardia. The sequence goes on along the minus strand of JBKJPD010000492.1, from coordinate 4,677 downwards.
CCGACGACGTTCCGGGCTTACGTGCACCCCTCCCTCGCCGGCCGGTCCATCACCGACCCGGTCGCGAACATCACCGCGGGCGTCCGCTACATGATCGCCAACTACGGCGTCAGCACACTCAAGTCCGGTGGCCGCAGCGACCACCGCGGCGACTACGTGGGCTACTGACCCACCCCTGATCCGCGAGTCGGTCCGGATCCGCGCACGAGCCGGTCCGGTGCGGCGCCGGTCAGCACCGCACCGGTCAGCCAGGAGCCATGGGCCGGACGCGTTCTTCGCCGACCGCCACGACGTCCCCGGTACTCAGCTGAGCACCACGGCGGGTCTCGATACGCCCGTTCACCAGCACCTCCTCCGCCTCCAGCAGCGCCTTGGCGTGGCCGCCGTGCTCGGCGATACCCGCGAGCTTGAGAAACTGGCCGAGCCGGATCGGCCCCTCCGTCAGTTCGACGTCACGGATCGGGGATCGGGTCACGGGTCCATCGTGCCAGCGGCTCGACGAGGCTCGGACGGTGGCCACCCGGCCTCACGTTCCGCCGTCGTGTCCCAGCCCCGCGCTCCGGTGCCTGCATACCATGTCAGTGCTTGCGCACGACGTGCTCCGGATCACCCGGCTTCCAGATCGTGACGTCCATGTGTCCGCCGCTGACTTCCACCGCCGATGCGCCGGTCACGTCGGCAGCGTAGAAGTGGCCGAACTCCATGCCCCGGATGTCGAACCCGGTCTCGTCGAACAGCGCGGCGGTGAACCGCCGGTGCAGCGCCTTGTCCTGGACGTCGTACACCACACCCCACAACTTCGCATCGCCGTCCTTGACCTCGGTGTCAACGGTGGCGGTGTGCAGGCAGAAGCGGGGATCGCGACCCAGGTCACGGAACTTGGTGGTGTCCGGCATCCCGACGATCCACAACCGGTCCTCGAAGACCCTCGGCTCGATCGGGCTGATGCGCGGGAATCCGTCCGCTCGCAGAGTCGCCAACAGACACAGGTTGCCCGTGGCGATGTGGCGGCGGGTGAAGACGGTGGCGATCCGAGGCGCACCGTCGGTGAACTCCGTCCACGTGCCCATGGACGCAACGCTACCGATCCGCGGACAGCGCCCGCCGCGAAACCCATGACCAGATCTGGTCGCAACCAACATGAAAACGGCCCCCGGACAATCTCCAGGGGCCGTTTCCGGTGGTAGCGGGGGCAGGGTTCAAACCTGCGACCTCTGGGTTATGAGCCCGATTTCATGGCCGATTCTCAGGTAACCGAGACGGCTCCTGACCTGGCCTGATGCCGGGATCCTCGCAGTTCAGAGGCCTTCCGGTGGCAGTGAGTGCCGGTTGAGTGATTCCGATGATCTTCAACCGCTACGTGAAGAAATACTGGCCGACGACCGCGCTCCCCCACACTTCCTGGCTGGTCACCGGTGGCGCCGACCTGCAAGTGGTCGAGGAGCGTTCCGCAAGACCCGCAACCGCCCACAAATGCATCCCCACGCAGAACCACGCGCCGCGATCTCGCAGGGTCGCGCCCTGCCTCATCCCAGATAGGCGGCCGACAAGTGCGCCATCGACACGGTGGTCGTCGTCGACCTGGTCAAGAGCTGTGCCACCTCGTGGCCGCGGATCGAGTCGGACACGCACATCAGGACGGCGGGTCGGCACAGCCGCGTACCTCGCCGCGCGCTGAGAAACCTCTTCCGGCGACCGGCTTCGACGCCGCGCCTGCCGGGTATCCACACATCGTGGGACCGCTCCACTCCTACCGAAGCGGTGTTCGACCCCCACCTCTACCCGACCCCAACCCTGACCGGAAGGACCGTCATGTCCCACCACCTCAACACGCCAGAGGCTGCCGAGCGAGGCCAGCTGTTCATCAACGACCTGTTCGTCTTCGACGGGCGGGGCAGCACCGTCTTCATCCTGGACGTCAACTCCACCGTCACCGGCAAGCACGCCGACCCCGACTTCTGGCCGGGCGCCCGGTACGACCTCAAGGTCCACCTCAACGGCGCAGAGCGGGAGGGCGTCACGTTCCGCGTCACGTTCGGGGAGCCTGACCCCGCGGGCGGGCAGGCGTTCCAGCTCTACCTGCTGACAGGTGCAGACGCTGCCGACGACGCTGCTGACGGCGAGCTGGTCGTCGAGGGGCGCACTGGCCAGGCCGCGGGTGCCGACTCGGTACAGGTCTGGGCCGGCCGTGCCGCGGACCCCTTCTTCTTCGACCTGTCGCTGCTCGAGCCCGTGAGCTCGTCGGTCACCGGCGGCACGGCGCTCGACCTGTCCAAGTGGCGACCAGCGGAGGCTGAGAACACCTTCGGGGGCACCAGCGTCGCCTCCATCGTCCTCGAGGTGCCGCACGGGTACGCCGGGCTGACTGCGGGTAGCCGGGTGGATGTATGGGCCGCCACCACGCTGTCCGACGGCTCCGGGGGATGGCGGCAGGTCAACCGTGGCGGCCGTCCGATGATGTGGCCGATCTTCTGGCCGGACGACACCGACTTCTCCAACCCGGCCAACACCCGGCACCCGTCCGCGGACGTCGCTGCCGACGGCGAAGCGTTCGCGCAGATGCTCACCGCGACGGTGGCGGCCAACGGCGCAACCGACCCGCAGGCGTACGGCCGAGCAGTCGCGCAGGCGCTGTTTCCCGACGTTCTGCCCTACGAGATCGGAACCCCGGCGGCGTTCAACAAGGACGTCCGCAACGGCCGGGCACTTGCCGACAACGCGCCGGAGGTGATGCTCTCGCTCGTCACCGGCACGGCGGTGCCGTCAGGTCTCACACCGGCGGCGGCTGAGGCGTTCAGGAGCTCGTCCTTCCCGTACGTGGTGCCTGTGTAGCGCTGTAGCTGACGGTGGCCGGCGTCAGCGGATCGGTGGCGGCGCGTCACGCGTTCCGATCGCCGTCCGTGGCCGCGTCCGCGCGCACGCGCCGATCCGGTGGCGTCCCGAGAACAGCCTCGCGTGGAGCGGGCGGAAGGCTCGTGCGGGATCTGCCAGAACGGGCACGCCGAGGATGAGTTGGCACCCTCCCACCTCGTACTGCACCCGGCTGCAGGAAACACCATGAAGGACCGGACGCGGGTCCCCACCGGTCGAGAACCATGCTGGGGTGTTGCCGGAAGGACTCGGCGTAGGCATCAACGGCGTCGCGCCGAAGGCGCCGAGAGCGGGCGATCAACATCGTTGGCGAGCGGCCGCTACGCACTTGTTCGTATACCCGGCACTAGTCGCCATCGTTTCCCTCCCTCCGAGCGCGTCGCGCATTGCCGTTGCGTCGGCTCCGACGATGACCCCGTGCATTCTTTGTCCGGATGACGCCCGTCATCGAGATCTCCCTTGCCTGGTCCGGCTTCCCGGGTCGGGCGGCGAAAGGTGTCGAACCATCTGGGCCAAATCTCGAAAGGGTGTCGCCCGTGGGCTGCGGCGATGTCGTCGGCGGTATCCCACGTGAGCCACTGTCCTTCGAGCAAGAAGCGTGGTACGTGGCTCTGCGGGTGGAGAACTTCGGCGAGGTCTTGAAGGTCGGGGCGACGCGAATCTGAGCAGGCGCATATCGCGCGGCGGGCTGGTGCCGCCGGTAGCCGGTGGCTCCTGGCTGCACGACTGCGATCGCTGACCCCTGACCACGGGTGACCCCGAGGAGCGTAACGCGGTCACCACAGCGCGGGACGAACAAGACGTTGCCGCGCGCACGAACAAAGACCCGCGAACGCTCTGGCGCCGGTACCACGACGCTTGCTGTCTCATCCTGCGGATAGGACGAAATGCAATACGAGCGTGCGCCATTCTTCCGCCGACTCCTCGCCCGGGTCCTGGACCTACTCTTCTCGCTGGCACTCACGTTCATCGTGGCCATCCCGGTGGCCGTGATCGCGGCCCTTCTTGCCCCGATCGTCGAGCCAGTCATCGGCCGGACGATATGGTTCGGAATCCTGGTGTCCTTCTGCTACTTCCTGGCCTACGTCGGACTGGAGGTGTTCCACCTCGTACGCAGGGAAGGGCAGGCGCTCGGCAAGGGATTGATGGGCCTGCGGGTGGTCCCTACGAAGGCGCCCGGCGACCTTCAAGTGCTGACCGCCGTCGTGCGAATGCTGATCATCTTCATCCCGTTCGTCCTCGCGTCCCTCGCCGGCGGCGCCCCCTCCTCGGCAGCGCTCGGCGCCCTCGCGTCTCTCGGATTTCTGTCCTTGTTCGTGAGCCTTGTACTGGCCTTAATACCCACCGCCCGACGTCAAGCTCTCCATGACTTCGCAGCGCAGACGCAGGTTGTGAAAGCAACCAAACGGAAGATCGAGTGGCGCCAGGACGCCCGCATGATGGTGCCCGGAAAGATCGACATGACGAAGCGTCTGTAGCCCGGATCAGCCATGCCCACGAAGGGATCACAGTTCAGATCTACGGGCACAGCTTCACCGACCACGAACGGGAAGCCGCCGAGCTCGTCGCAGGCATCACTCGGCGACAGCTCCACGAGGGCCCGACAGCGGACGCTGGGTAGCCCGTGGTCACAGATCTGGTCACAGCAAACATGAAAACGGCCCTCAGGGGATTCCCTGAGGGCCGTTTTCGGTGGTAGCGGGGGTAGGATTCGAACCTACGACCTCTGGGTTATGAGCCCAGCGAGCTACCGAGCTGCTCCACCCCGCGTCGCCATACTGATATTCACTTCGTTCTTGCTGGTCC
>JBKJPD010000370.1:0-2731 GCA_046595345.1 Pseudonocardia sp. | reverse complement strand
GCGAACTCCGGCAATGTCCTCCTGTGAGTGACCCCCGCTGGCCGGACACCTCCAGGCTTGGCAGCAGCTGGGAAGGAGGTGTCCGGCCAGCGGGGGTCACTCACAGGAGGACATTGCCGGAGTTCGCCGCGGACGGGGAGATCCTGTTGGACCGAGCCGGGGATGCGCTTCTTCCGCTATTGGCGGTCGCATCCAGGTCTGAGATGCCGGCGCGCCACCCGCTCACCGTGCCCCGGCCACCTGGTGGGTCGTCGCGTTGAGCCGATTCCACAGGTTGACGTGCGCGATCGAGAGGATCAGGGCGCCGAGCTGCGCCTCGTCGTAGTGGGCGGCAGCATCCTCGAAGACCTCGTCAGGAACCGGGTCGCTGCGGTCCGCGAGCCGGGTGACGGCCTCGGCCAACGCGAGTGCGGCCCGCTCGTCGTCAGTGAAGTACGGAGCGTCCCGGAATCCGGCCACCGTGTCGATCTTCTCGTCGGGTTGTCCGGCCCTTCGCAGATCGCGGGCGTGCATGTGCACGCAGACCCCGCAGCCGTTGATCTGGCTCGCTCGCAGGTGGACCAGCTGCAAGGTCGTCTCCGGGATACCGGTGGCGCGCTCCGCGGCGGCGAGGGCCATCAGGGCCGCCATCGCGCCGGGGACGACCTGAACCGGGCTCTGCATCCGTGCATTCATGACTGGGTTCCTCTCCGCTTCCATCAGGTGCTGTCCTGCCGTCACATCGGCGGGTTCTGATGGGTCATCACCTTGGACACGCGGAAGCGGGAGGATGTGACAGGTGGACCAGACGGCCGGATTCGAGGAACACCGGGCGCACCTGCGCCAGGTCGCCTACCGGGTGCTGGGCTCGCGCAGCGACGCCGACGACGCTGTGCAGGAGGCCTGGCTGCGGCTGCAGGTCGCGGACACGGCCGGCGTGGAGAACATGCGGGCCTGGCTCACGACCGTCGTCGCCCGGGTAGCGCTCAACCAGCTGCGGTCGCGGCGGACCCGGCGCGAGGAGCCATTCGCAGAGCACCTGCCCGATCCCGTCGTTCGCCGCGACGACACGGGCGACCCGCAGTACGCCGCCGAGCTCACCGACTCGGTGAGCTCGGCCCTGCTGGTGGTACTGGAGACCCTCGCGCCCGAGGAGCGGCTCGCCTACGTGCTGCACGACATGTTCGCGCTGCCGTTCGATCAGATCGCGCCGCTGGTCGCCCGCTCGCCCGCGGCGACCCGGCAGCTCGCGAGCCGGGCGCGCCGCAAGGTGCGCGGAACCAAGCCCGGGCCAGGCTCCCGGGGGGCGCGGCGGGAGATCGTCGACGCGTTCCTCGCCGCGGCGCGCGGAGGTGACCTCGAGGGTCTGGTCGCGGTGCTTGACCCGCAGGTCGTGCTGCGCGTCGACATCGGCGCCGGTCTGCGCGAAGTGCGCGGCGCCCCGGCCGTCGCGGGTCACGCGGCGGCCTACCGCAGCAACGATCAGCAGCGGTTCCCGGTGCTGATAAGCGACACGCCGGGGGTGCTGGGCGTAGTCGCCGGGCAGCCGGTGGCGCTGCTCACGTTCACACTGTCCGGCGGGCGAATCGTGGTGATTGACATCCTGGCCGATCCGGCCCGGCTCGCGGCGCTCGACCCCGCGCTCTGGGCGTCCTGACCAGCACCGGTCCAGCCCGGCTGACCGGCCGAGGCGACGGCTACCTGACCCCGCACTCCGAAGCGAGACCGGGTCCGGGCAGCGCCCGGCCCCCTGGAGGCAACCGGCCCGACAAGGCCGGTTGCAGTTCAACCAGGTCGACCGGGCAGAACGCCGTGGACCGGTAGCCCCCGGGTTCGGATCGTAGATCTCCGCGTTGATGGTCCAGGTGTAGCCCTGACCGGGGCCGCCGAGCGACAGGTCGTGCACAACGTCTGGTCGGCGGCCGGGAAGTGCGACCGAGCCTGCCGCGGGGATGGCGTTGACCAGTATCGCGGGTCTGGCCATCAGGGCGACCATCGCGGCATCGGGGTCGGCCAGCTGGCCTGTGCCGGTCGTGAGCCGACCTGGGCGAGGCTGTTCTTGCCCTCGGCGACACCGAGCGGCGTGGTGGTGGCGGACGGCATCGTGATGAGGGCGTCGACGCGTTCCCCAAGCCGAGCAGGACAACGTCGGCTGTGGTCGGAACGACCGGGAACCCGTCGGCATGGGTGATGGTCATCGGGGTGCGGTGCCAACACCGATGTTGATCATCCTCAGGCGGATCCGGTCGCCGGGCTTGGCACGAAGGGATGTGGGAGCCTCATTGCGCCCATGCCGTTGGCCTTCAGCTCGGCGAGTTCCTGGTCAGGGGTGCGACCGGTGCCGTCGAGCCAGTCGTCGAACACCACGACCAGCTCGTGGTCGTAGCCGCCGGGCTCGGCCGGATCGTCGACGATCAGCGCTCCGGAGTGGCCGCGGTCGAGTTGAGCGAAGACATGGGCCGATCCGGCGGAGGTGGTGGTCGAGCAACCAGCCAGGAGCAGCCCGGCGCCCAGACCACCGGTGGCGGCCAGGAACCGACGCCGGCCCAACAGCGCGGGTCGATGCGCGACACCGCCGGACGGGTTCACCGGGTCACGCCCAGTCTGGACGAGATCAGGAGGTCAGGGCGATACCGGGCGCGACGGACTGGCGAGCACCGAAATCATCGTTGCTCGCCAGTCCGTCGCGCCCGGCACCGCCCTGACCTCCTGATCTCGTCCAGACTGGGCGTGACCCGGTGAACTCGTCCGG
>JBKJPD010000118.1:0-2653 GCA_046595345.1 Pseudonocardia sp. | reverse complement strand
CTCACCGAACTCGTCATCGACGGTGTCCCGACCACGACGAGCCTGCTCATAGAACTGCTGGACCAGCCGTGGTTCTCCGACGCCCGCTTCGACACCGGCAGACTCGAGAAATGGCTTGTCGAGCGCGCAGCGCCGGCAGGAGGAACGGCATGAGCGCCGACGGCGCGCCGGCCCGATACAGCTGGGGCGGCGACGAGCACATCTTCGTCGAGCTCGCTGAGGCGATGAGCCTGCGCGCGAACTTCCGTGCCATGGCGATCACGACCTCACTGCGCGAACAGCGACCGGACGGGATCCTCGAGATCTGCCCGGCCAACGCGTCCTACCAGGTCCGCTACAACCCGGACGTGATCGAGCCGCACGCGCTGCTGGCTCACCTGCAGGACATTGAGAAGAAGGTCGGCGACGCGTCGGACTTCAGCCTCACCACCCGCGTGGTGGAGATCCCCGTTCTCTACCAGGACCCGTGGACCACCGAGACCCTGATGCGCTTCCGGGACCACCATCAAGATCCGGACGCCACCGACATCGAGTACGCGGCGCGCATCAATGGACTCTCCAGCGCAGCCGAGTTCATCGAGGCTCATACGAACTCGCCATGGTTCACTTCGATGGTGGGCTTCGTAGCGGGCCTGCCGTTCCTGTTCCAGATGGTTCCGCAAGATCGGCAACTCGTCGTCCCGAAGTACCTTCGCCCGCGAACCGACACACCTAAACAGACCGTTGGGCACGGTGGTTGTTTTGGCTGCATCTACTCCGTGCGTGGAGCCGGGGGCTACCAGATGTTCGGCATCACCCCGGCGCCGATATATGACCCCTCCCAGTCGATGCCGGACTTCGAGGACTTCATGGTGTTCTTCCGCCCAGGTGACATCGTGAAATTCGCTCCGATCGAGCGCGACCATTACGACGACCTCATCAAGGAGGTCGAGGCCGGCACCTACCGGATCCGTGCGCGCACGGTCGACTTCAACCTGCAGCCGTTCTTGGACGACTCCGCCGGCTTCAATGCTCGACTTCTGGAGGTGCTCCGTGCCGATTGAGGTGCGCAAGCCGGGTCTGTCGACAACGGTCCAGGACACCGGCCGCAGCGGCTACTACCACGTCGGCATCCCACCATCGGGTGCGCTCGACCAGTACTCGCAGACCACCGCGAACCGCCTCGTCGGCAACCTGCCGACCGCGGCCGTGCTCGAGTGCGTCTACATGGGACCGGAGCTGCGCTTCACCGAGGACGCAGTCGTCGCCGTCACCGGCGCCGACCTCCCGCCGAAGGTGAACGGCCAGCCGCGACCTGGGTGGGAGGCGTTCGCGGTCGAGGCCGGCGACATCCTCGACTTCGACTTCATCAAGAGTGGAGCGCGGGCCTTCGTCGCGGTCAGCGGCGGAATCGACGTCCCGCTCGTCCTCGGCAGCCGATCCACCTACGGACTCGGAGCACTCGGCGGTGTCGAGGGTCGGCCACTCGTCACCGGTGACGTGCTTCCCGTCGGCGAGGGCACGAGCAGACCGGGTCGCCGTGTGCCCGACGAGCTGCGCCCAACGCTGGGCAAGGAGGTCGAGGTCCGAGTCGTGATGGGCCTGTACGACCATGTCTTGGCGCCCGAAGGGAGGGAGAACTTCCTCGCAACGACGTGGACGCTCACCCCCGTGGCCGACCGGGTCGGATTCCGCTACCGGGGCGCAACACTCCAGACGGTCGACCGCACGCCACCCTTCGGCGCCGGACAGGACCCGTCCAACATCGTTGACGCTCCCTACCCGATCGGCTCGATCCAGGTTCCCGGCGGGGTGGAGCCGATCATCCTGCACCGCGACGCCGTCTCCGGCGGCGGCTACATGATGATCGCCACCGTGATCAGCGGTGATCTCGACGTTGTCGCCCAATCGGCACCCAACACCCAAACCAGGTTCGTCGAGGTCAGCCTCGAACAGGCACTCGCCGCCCGCCGTGACTATCGGCAACGCGCCCAACGCGTAGCCGAACTCCTGGCCTAGGAAGGACTCTCATGCCGCACGTACGTATCGGCTGGTTCCCCGGCCGCACCCTTGAGCAGAAGCGCGAACTGGCCGATGTCCTCACCCGGGGAGATCTGCCGGATCGGTAGCTGCGCACCCGATTCAGTCGGGATCGTCTTCACCGAGGTCGACACCGAAAACTGGGCCCGTGCCGGCAAACTCTTCGCCGACGGCTGACTGCTCGCCACACTCACGAGAGACCACCACGACGACAGCCGTGCGACACACCATCCTCGATACTGCCCGCACCCAAGTCCGAGGTTAGGGGCCATCGATGATCACGGCGCCGACACCGTGGCGGCCGACCGTCGCAAGCCCGACCTGCCCCGGTCACCCGGGCGGGAGGGGTGATCGGCGCATCGCGTATCATTTGAGCCAGTTCCGCGGCGAGGGCGGGTGTCTCCTACAACCCGCCGTTATCGACGCAGGCCCGGCCCTGAGCCGCCCTGCCCCTCGTCGCGTGCACCCATTCGCAGCACGCTGATCGAGGAGACGTAACCGTGGCCGAGGCCCAGATCGACGCCGAGACCCGCACAGAGTTCGGCAAGGGCGCCGCCCGCCGCACCCGTCGCGCCGGAAAGATTCCTGCTGTGCTCTACGGGCACGGCACCGACCCGCAGCACCTCTCGCTCCC
>JBKJPD010000027.1:0-2653 GCA_046595345.1 Pseudonocardia sp. | reverse complement strand
GTCGACACCGAGGATCGCGATGATGTCCTGGAGTTCCTTGTTGCGCTGCAGGATCGACTTGATGCGGACCGCGGTGTTGTAGTGGTCGTGGCCGATGTACTGCGGGTCGAGGATCCGCGACGTCGACGTCAGCGGGTCGACCGCCGGGTAGATCCCCTTCTGGGAGATCGGCCGGGACAGCTCCGTGGTCGCGTCGAGGTGCGCGAACGTGGTGGCCGGCGCCGGGTCGGTGTAGTCGTCGGCGGGCACGTAGATCGCCTGCATCGAGGTGATCGAGCGCCCACGAGTGGAGGTGATCCGCTCCTGCAGCTCACCCATCTCGTCGGCCAGGGTGGGCTGGTATCCCACCGCGGACGGCATCCGGCCGAGCAGCGTGGAGACCTCGGAACCGGCCTGGGTGAAGCGGAAGATGTTGTCGATGAAGAGCAGCACGTCCTGGTTCTGCTCGTCCCGGAAGTACTCCGCCATGGTCAGCGCCGAAAGCGCGACGCGCATACGCGTGCCGGGCGGCTCGTCCATCTGACCGAACACCAGCGCGGTGTCCTTGATGACGTCGGCCTCGGTCATCTCCGTGATGAGGTCGTTGCCCTCACGGGTGCGCTCGCCGACACCGGCGAACACCGAGGTGCCACCGAAGTTCTTGGCGACACGCTGGATCATCTCCTGGATCAGCACCGTCTTGCCGACGCCGGCACCACCGAACAGACCGATCTTGCCGCCGACCACGTACGGGGTGAGCAGGTCGAGGACCTTGATGCCGGTTTCCAGCATCTCGGTCTTGCCCTCGAGCTGGTCGAAGTTCGGCGCCTTGCGGTGGATGCCCCACAGCTCGCCGGTGATCTTCAGGTCGGGCTTGTCGAGGCATTCGCCCAGCACGTTGAACACGTGCCCCTTGACCTGGTCGCCGACCGGCACCGAGATGGGACGACCGAGGTCGGTCACCTCCGCGCCGCGGACCAGGCCGTCCGTGGGCTGCATGGAGATCGTCCGCACCAGGTTGTCGCCGAGGTGCTGGGCGATCTCCAGGGTCAGTGTCTTGGCAAGGTCGGCGAAGGTCACCTCGACGGTGAGTGCGTTGTAGAGCTCCGGCAACTGGTTGCGCGGGAACTCGACGTCGACGACCGGGCCGGTGACCCGGACAACCCGGCCGATCCTGGTCTGGGCCTGGGTATCAGCGGTGGCGGTCATCAGTTCTCGCTTCCTGCGCTCACGAGAGCGTCGGCGCCACCGACGATCTCACTGATCTCCTGGGTGATCTGGGCCTGACGTGCCTGATTGCTCTGCAATGTCAGGGTACGGATCAATTCGTTGGCATTGTCGGTAGCGGCCTTCATGGCCCGCTGCCTGTTCGCGGATTCCGAGGCGGCCGACTCGAGCAGCGCCGCGAAGAGCCTCGCCCCGATGTACTTGGGCAGCAGCGCGTCGAACAGCGTCTCGGCGTCGGGCTCGAACTCGACGAGCGCCCGCGGTTCCGCCGAACCCGAACCCGAGGTGGACTCGCCCACCTCTGTGTATTCGACCTCCATCGGCGCCATCCGCCGTGCCTGCGGCGTCTGGGTGACCATGTTCTGGAACTGCGTGTAGACGAGATGCAGCTCGTCCACCGACTCGACGGCGTCGACGGGTGCACCGGCGGCGTCGGCCGCCGACCCGTTGTCGCGCCCTCCGGCGCCTGCCATGAAGGCGGCGACCAGCACGCGCGCCGCCTCGGCGGCGTCGGCGTAGGTCGGCTGCTCCGAGAAGCCGGTCCACGACGCGACCACCGGCCGCTTGCGGAACCGGTAGTAGCTCACGCCCTTACGTCCGATGACGTAGAGCACCGGCTCCTTGCCCTGCTCGCGGAGCAGGGTCTGGAGCTGCTCGGCCTCCCGCAGGACGTTGGCGTTGTAGCCACCGGCCTGGCCGCGGTCGCTGGTGACGACCAGAACCGCGGCCCGCTTCGGGTGCTCCCGCTCGACGAGCAGCGGGTGGTCCAGTGCCGAGTTGTTGGCCAGCTCGGTGAGTACCGCCGTCATCTGCTCGGCATAGGGCTTGGCCGCCTGGACCCGGGCCCTGGCCTTCACGATCCGGGACGTGGCGATGAGCTCCATCGCCCTGGTGATCTTCTTGATGGACTGCGTCGACTTGATCCGCCGCCGCAGCACGCGAATCTGTGCCGCCATCGCTCTACCCGATCATTTCTTAGCCGAAGCCGGCTTGTTGACCCTGACCTTCTCGCGGTCGACCTCGTCCTCGCCCAGCGCCTCGGCCTTGGCCTCCTTGGGCACCACCGAGGAGCCGTCCGTCGTCTCGAACCGCTTCTTGAAGTCCCCGACCACGGTCTTGAGTCGTCCGATGTTCTCGTCGGTGAACTTGCCGGTGTCGCGGATCTCGGCGAGCGCGCCCTCATGGTTGCGCCGCACGTTGTCGAGGAACTCCGACTCGAAGCGTCGGACGTCGGCCAGCGGCACCGTGTCCAGCTGACCCGAGGTTCCCAGCCAGATCGAGATGACCTGCTCCTCGACCGGCTGCGGCCTGAACTGGCCCTGCTTGAGCAGCTCGACCAGCCGACCACCGCGACCCAGCGCGCGGGCCGAGGCCTCGTCGAGGTCGGAGCCGAAGGCGGCGAACGCCTCGAGCTCGCGGTACTGCGACAGGTCGAGACGCAGCGATC
>JBKJPD010000224.1:0-4061 GCA_046595345.1 Pseudonocardia sp. | reverse complement strand
AGGGAGCAGCTCATGAGTATGGAAATGGTCGCCTGGCGTTCGATGTACCAGTCGATGACCACCAGGGACGAGCGCAGGCCGTTCTCGATGGCCACGTTGCGCCGGATCGCCGATTTCGCGCGTCCCTATCGTCGGCGACTGACCGGGTTCCTGCTGATCAGCATCGTGGGTGCGGTGCTGGCGGTGGCTACCCCGGTGCTCGCGGGGCGGGTCGTCGACGCGATCGTCACCGGTGGCACGGTCGGCACGGTGGTGGGGCTGGCCGTGCTCATCGCCGTCATCGCGGTCGCCGAGACCGTCTTCGGGATCGCGCAACGGTGGCTCTCGGCCACCCTGGGCGAAAGCCTGATCCTGGATCTGCGCGCCGCGGTGTTCGATCACGTGCAGCGCCAGCCAATCGCGTTCTTCACCCGAACCCGCACCGGTGCGCTGGTGAGCCGCCTCAACAACGACGTCATCGGGGCGCAGCGGGCGTTCAGCGACACGCTCTCGGGAGTGGTCGGCAACATCGTCACGCTCGCACTCACCCTCGTCGTGATGCTGAGCCTGTCGTGGCAGGTCACAGTGCTCGCACTGGTGCTGTTGCCGGTGTTCGTGATCCCGGCGCGCCGGATGGGGCACAGGCTCGCGAGCCTGCAGCGCGAGGCCGCCGACCACAACGCGGCGATGGGCACCCAGATGACCGAGCGCTTCTCCGCGCCCGGCGCCACCCTGGTCAAGCTGTTCGGACGCCCCGACGACGAGACCCGCGAGTTCGTCGCCCGCGCGGCGAGAGTCCGCGACATCGGCATCCGCACCGCGATGCTGCAGTGGATCTTCGTATCCGCGCTCACGCTGGTATCCGCGCTCGCGCTCGCGCTGGTCTACGGCCTGGGCGGGTACATCGCCCTCACCGGCGGCATGGCCGCAGGCGACGTGGTCGCACTCGCCCTGCTGCTCACCCGCCTCTACGCCCCACTCACCGCGCTGGCCAACGCGCGGGTCGCGGTGATGAGCGCGTTGGTGAGTTTCGAGCGCGTGTTCGAGATCCTCGACCTGCCGCCGCTGATCGCCGAGCCCGCCGCGCCCCTGTCGCTGCCCGATGGCCCGCTGTCGGTGGAGTTCGACGAGGTGCGCTTCGGCTACCCGGCCGCCGACAAGGTGTCGCTGGCCTCGCTGGAAGAGGTCGCGCAGCTCGACACCCGCGGCGGCGAGGAGGTGCTGCACGAGGTGTCGTTCCGCGCCGAGCCCGGACAGCTGATCGCGCTGGTCGGGACGTCGGGCGCAGGCAAGTCAACCATTGCACAGCTTCTCCCCCGCCTCTACGACGTCGACGCGGGGTCCGTGCGCCTGGGTGGGGTCGACGTCCGCGGGCTGTCGTTCGACACCATCCGCGCCACGCTGGGTCTCGTCACCCAGGACGGCCACCTGTTCCACGAGTCGATCCGGTCCAACCTGCTACTGGCCCGGCCCGAGGCCGACGAGCCCGAGATGTGGGACGCCCTGCGCCGCGCACGGCTCACCGATCTGGTGGCGTCGCTGCCCGACGGCCTCGAGACCGTGGTCGGCGAGCGTGGCTACCGGCTCTCCGGTGGAGAGCGTCAGCGGCTCGCGATCGCGCGGATGTTGCTCGCCCGGCCCCGGGTCGTCGTCCTCGACGAGGCCACCGCCCACCTCGACTCCACGTCCGAGGCCGCGGTGCAGGAGGCACTGGCCGAGGCGCTGGTCGGCCGCACCGCCATCGTCATCGCCCACCGGCTCTCCACCATCCGCGCGGCCGACCAGATCATCGTGCTGGAGGCGGGCCGGATCGTCGAACGCGGCACCCACACCGAACTGATGGCCCGCGACGGCCGCTACGCCGAACTGCACAACACCCAGTTCAATCAGACCGACGCGGAACCGGTGGCCGCGGTGGGCTGACGCGGCCCCACTCCGACCCGGTCGCCGGCGCGGCGACGCACCGGTCACCGCCGTACGTGCAGAGGTCCTCCCCGAGCTGTGCGTGCTGCTCAGATCAGGTGCGATCGTCGTTCTCGGACGGCGGTGCGGCCTCGTCCAAGAGGCGGATGAGATCCTCGTGCAGCGCCGGTACCACGGCAACCGTGGACTCCGAGTGCAACGTGTGCGGCCTGCCGTACCGGTCGAGAACGACCGCGCCGGCTTCCCTGGCCAGGATCACCCCGGCAACGGTGTCCCACGGTTTGTTGGCCAGCATCACGCTCGCGTCGACGTGGCCCTCTGCGACCCATGCGAGGTCGATCGCCGCAGACCCGAACATGCGGATCCTCTGGACCTGCGCGGCGAGATGTTCGGTGATCCGGAACCGATCGAGGTTCTCCCGGTGCGCATCGTCTCCGACCGCGTAATCCCCGAGCGCCACAACGGCATCGAGCAGCCGATCGACACCGCTCACGTGCAGCCGCGTCTCGCCGCGAAATGCTCCCCCGCCCAGCACCGCGGAATAGCGCCGACCGAGGAACGGAAGGTCGATCACCCCGAGCACCGGGTTCTCGTTGTGAACCAAGCCCAGCGAAACGCCGCACAGCGGGATGCCGTGAATGAAGTTCACCGTCCCGTCGACGGGGTCGAGAGCCCACATGAATCCCGATGTCTGGTCGCCGAACCGCCCGTCCTCCTCACCCAGGAAACCGACCTCCGGCGCGTGGTCGCCCAAGAACTCGCGCACCGCCCGTTCGACGGCGTAGTCGACCTCGGTCGCCGGGTCCCGGTCGCCCTTGGTGGTGACGACACCTGGCGGTTGATCACGGATCATGCGGCTGGCCCGATCGACCGCTTCGATCGCGATCGGGAGCAGCTCAGCGAGGGTGGGCACGACAGCCAGTCTCAGCCACAGCCCTTGCCAGCGCCCCACAAGGTCCCGAACGTCAAGCTCGAAGGTGGCGGACATGCCGCTCCCGCGCGCTCTGGCGTGCGGCTCAGACCAGTTTTCCCTGCGGAACGACGGCCGCGAGGGTGAGCTCGGCGTCGTGGCTCCCGGCGCACGCGCCGACTTGATCGCGGTCCGCGGGAACCCCTCCACGACATCGGGGTGCTCGCCGACCAACTCCCGCGCGTATTGGTCACGAACGCCAGGTAGGCGACCACGATCAGGCCCGAGGTGGACCATCCACAAGAGACATACCCGGAGCCGCCGGCCACTCCCGCACACCCAGATCCACAACCCGCGCACGACCACCCGACCACCCGACCAAGATCGTCTCATCCGCGATCAGAGCCTTACCGAAAGACCGGGGTTAGGCCTTCTGGAGGCGTGCGGTCACCGCTGCGAGCGCCTGCTCGGGGGTGAGTCCCTCGGCCATTTCCCTGCCGACGGTGAGCGCGTTCGCCGCGACCGCGGGGTCGGCGAGTAGCCCGCTGAGCGCTGTGGTCACCGCCTGCGTCGTCACGGGGCGTTCCAGGACCGCCGCGCCGAGCCGGTGACGGACGAGGACCTCGGCGTTGATGAATTGGTCCGCGCCTTGAGGAACCGCGACATGGGGGAGTCCTTGTGTCCAGGCACCGAGTGTCGTCCCGGTTCCGCCGTGCGAGACCACTGCGGCGCAGTGAGGCAGAATCGAGTCCTGTGGGACGAAACGCTCGACCCTGACGTACGCGGGTAGCTCGCCCAGGGCCTCCGGGTCGCCGGCGGGGCCCGTGGTGAGCAGGACCGATGAGCCCGTGGCGTCGACGCCGTCCACGAGCGTCCGGAGGGTCTCGGGGTCACCGGAGAAGACGGTACCGAGGGTGACGTAGACGAGCGGGCGCTCTGCGAGGTCCGCCAGCCACGGCGGCGCGGTCGGGGATTGGCCGGCGGGCGCGAGCCGCAGCACCTCCAGTGATCCGTATTCGTCGGTGGCGTCCAGTGACGCCGGGTACGCCGAGAGCACGAGCCCGTCGAACATGCCCGCCAGCTCGGGCGTGGGCAGCCCCCAGCGAGCGCCATAGCGGTGTGACCGCATCGCTCACCCGCTCCTCCACGTCGGGGGCAACAGCCGGGTGACTGCTTGCATATCGGGCAGGGCGCCGACTGCGATCAGGGCTCCGGCGTGGCAGTGCGAGTCGAACAGCGCGGCGTCCGG
>JBKJPD010000177.1:0-3666 GCA_046595345.1 Pseudonocardia sp. | reverse complement strand
CAGGCGAAGGCTGCTGCGGGTGGTGGTGGTCACCGTCGTGCTGATCGTGGTGGCGGCCACCGCGCTGGGAGCCATCGGCTGGGGTGAGCTCGCCGTGCCGCTGTCCTGCGCGATGGTCGGGGTGGCGCTGCTGCCCGTGTCGTCGCTGCTCGAGGAGCGTTCGCTGCTGGCCGTCGGGGCTGCGCTGATGGTGCTCGGTGCAGCCGGTGCGCTGCTGGCGCTGGGTTCGGCGGGCAGGCTCTACCCGCAGGGGGTGGTCGGGCTCGTCGCGGGCGCGCTGCTGTGGACCGCCGGGGCCCACCGCATGGGGCTGCTCGCGGAGCTGTGGGGACGCGCCCGGCGCTGAGCGTCTCCCGTTCCCCGCGCGAAACCGGGACGGTGGTCCGGACCTGGCACAATGGGGACGTCATGACTTCCCTTCCCCTGATCTTCGACGCGCCCAGGCGCGCCCTCCCGCCCCGCCATCTCGCCGACCTCGACCCCGCCGAGCGCCGGGCCGCGGTCCGCGAGCTCGGTCTGCCCGAGTTTCGCGCCGACCAGCTCGCCCGTCACTACTTCGGCCGGTTCACCGTCGATCTCGAGCAGATGACCGATCTCTCCGCCGACGCCCGCGAGAAGCTGGCCACCCTGCTGCCGCCGCTGGTCGTGCCGGTGCTCGAGCAGTCCTGCGACGACGGCGCCACCCGCAAGACGCTCTGGAAGGGCCACGACGGCACGCGCGCCGAGTCGGTGTTGATGGGCTACCCCGACCGCGCCACCGTGTGCGTGTCCAGCCAGGCGGGCTGCGGGATGGCGTGTCCGTTCTGCGCCACCGGCCAGGGCGGCCTGGAGCGCAACCTGTCCACCGGCGAGATCGTCGAGCAGGTCAGGCAGGCCGCGGCCGCGGCTCGTGACGGCGTGCTGGGTGCCGGCGCCGCGCGGCTGTCCAATGTCGTGTTCATGGGGATGGGTGAGCCGCTGGCCAACTACAACCGGGTGGTGGCGGCGGTCCGGCGGATCACCGAGCCTGCCCCCGACGGGCTGGGCATCTCCGCACGCGGCGTCACCGTTTCCACCGTGGGGCTGGTCCCGGCGATCGACAAGCTCGCGGCCGAGGGTCTTCCTGTCACCCTCGCCGTGTCCCTGCACACCCCCGACGACGAGCTGCGCGACACGCTCGTCCCGGTCAACAACCGGTGGAAGATCGACGAGGTGCTCGCCGCCGCGCGCCGCTACGCGCAGGCCACCGGGCGTCGGGTGTCGATCGAGTACATCCTGATTCGCGACGTCAACGACCAGCCGTGGCGTGCCGACCTGCTCGGCAAGGTGCTGCGCCAGCAGGTCGGCACCCGGCGGGTGCACGTCAACCTGATCCCGCTCAACCCGACGCCGGGCAGTGAGTGGGATGCCTCGCCACGGCCGGTGCAGGACGAGTTCGTGCAGCGCGTGCAGGCAGCGGGGGTGGCGTGCACGGTCCGCGACACTCGGGGCCGTGAGATCGCGGCGGCATGCGGGCAGCTGGCGGCGTCGCAGGTCTGACGGCCCGGGGCGGATGTGGTGGGATTACCTGCCGCGTGTCCGGGTTGCGCCAGGTGCGGCGATCGACGGGGGGCGCCGACGATGTGCGCGTCATGGGGTCCGCACCCGAACCGTGAAACGTCAGGACAGGCCCAGCACCTCGGCCAGATCGAACGTGACCGGCTGTTCCAGTTGCTCGTAGGTACACGAGTCCGGCTCGCGGTCGGGGCGCCAGCGGACGAACTGTGCGGTGTGCCGGAACCGCACGCCCTCCATGTAGTCGTAGCGCACCTCCACCACCCGTTCCGGGCGCAGCGGCGTGAACGACAGGTCCTTGCCGGCGTTCCAGCGGCTCGTCGCGGCCTTGCGTGGGGTCCGCTCGCCCTCTTCCTGCTTCGCCCAGGCCCAGGGGTGGTCGTCGAAGGTGGTGACGAGCGGAGCGAGCTCGGCGAACAGGGCCTTGCGCTGCGCCATCGGGAGCGCCCCGATCACGCCGACCGACGCGAGGTGCCCGTTGTCCTGGTAGAGCCCGAGCATCAGCGAGCCGATCGCATCGGGCCCCGACTTGTGTACCCGGAACCCGGCCACCACGCAGTCCGCCGTGCGCTCGTGCTTGATCTTGGTCATCACGCGCTTGTCGGGCTGGTAGCACTGGTCGGGCTTCTTCGCCATGAGCCCGTCGAGCCCTGCGCCCTCGAACCGGTCGAACCACACCGTCGCAAGCGCGTGGTCGTCGGTGATCGGGGTGACGTGCACCGGCGGCGCCGCATCGGCCAGCGCCTCCTCCAGCATCGCCCGCCGCTCCCGGAACGGGCGGCCGGTGAGGTCCTCGTCGCCCAGGGCCAGCAGGTCGAACGCGACGAAGCTCGCCGGGGTCTGCGCCGCCAGCAGCTTCACCCGGCTCGCGGCGGGGTGTATCCGGTGCTGAAGCAACTCGAACTCGAGGGAGTTGCGCTCCCGGTCGATCACCACGATCTCGCCGTCGATCACCGCGCGTTCGGGGAAGTTCGCGAGGACCGCCGCCACGACCTCGGGGAAGTACCGCGTCATGGGCTTCTCGTTGCGGCTGCCGATCTCCACCGCGTCACCGTCCCGGAAGACGATCGAACGGAAGCCGTCCCACTTGGGCTCGTACAGCTGGCCTTCCGGGATCGCGGGCATCGGTTTGGCCAGCATCGGCTTGACGGGTGGCATCACGGGCAGGTCCACGGGGCCATCCTGCACCGCCATGCAAGCGATCACCCCGCAGCATTACCGGATCGTGCCCGACACACTGCATCGTTTGGCCGACGACCTGGAAGGAAACCCCTCGCGGATGTGGCAGCGTCGGGGCATTGCCGGGTGGACAAGCGATCAGCGGGTGATCGACGCCCGCCACGGCCTCCCGTGAGCCGCTTCACCGCGTCCGATCTGCAGGCTGCCCGGGCCCGCACGATCGAGGACGTACTGCCCGGTCCGGCCGACCCGCCGCTGCGGGTGCTGTTCTGCGGCATCAACCCTGGGCGCGTATCCGCGGCCGGCGGGCATCATTTCGGCCGCCCCGGCAACCGTTTCTGGTCGGTGCTGCACGGGGCGGGCTTCACTCCGCGCCGGTTCCTGCCCGCGGAGCAGGGGGATCTACGCGCGCTCGGTTCGGGCATCACCAACCTGGTCTCCCGAGCCACCGCACGTGCGACGAGCTATCGGTCGCCGAGATCGTGGACGGCGGGGTGCGGCTGCGCGGGCTCGTGGAGGAGTCCCGCCCGGCGTGGCCCGTCGTCGTCGGGATCACGGCCTACCGCACGGCGTTCGCGGCGCCTCGCGCCGCTGTCGGACCGCAGGAGCTGCGGCTGGGCACTACGCGGGTATGGGCGCTGCCCAACCCGAGCGGACTCAACGCGCACTGGTCGCTCGCGGGCGATGGTGGCGGAGCTCGCCCGGCTGCGCGATGCCGCGGCGTTGTGAGTGCAAAACCCCGACTCGCGGGCGCGGAGACCCCGACTCGCGGGGGGTGGGGGGTTAGGCGTCGAGGTCGGGGATCTCTTCGGGGGGAGTTTCCGCGCCGTCGTGGGCGTCGCGGTCGGCCCAGTCGAGGAGCTCGTCGAGGGCGAACACGGTGTCGTCGATGCCGGCATGCAGGTCGCCGAGCTCGGCGAAGCGGGCGGGGACCGTGGCGATGGTGAAGTCGCG
>JBKJPD010000383.1:0-7833 GCA_046595345.1 Pseudonocardia sp. | reverse complement strand
GTCCGAAACATGGTGTCCCGGGGGAGGTCGAAGCAAGTGAGTGAGCTGGCGAGTGTGCCGTCTAGTGCGGCCACGCCCCGACGTCCGTCCCCGTACCCTCCCGCACCCGATGTCGGCCGCATCCCCCAGCAGGTCGTGCCGGACGACACGCCGACCGTCCGGGTGACCTCCGGCGGGTCGAACGCCCCCACGAACGCCCCCGCGACCGGCAGCATCATCGGCGTGGGCACCATCTTCGGCGGCCGTTACCGGCTCGGTGCAAGCGTCGGTTTCGACACTGCCGCCGGCGCCGAATTCTGGCGCGCCGAGGACATCGTGCTGCGCCGCGACGTCGCCCTCACCATCCTGCGCAAGCTGGGGCCCGAGTCCGGGACACTCGGCGGTGACGACGACCCCACCGGTGCCGCCAGGGCGGGGGAGATGGTCGTCCGAGCACTCCGTTCGGGCAGCTTCGAGCACGACGGCTGTGCCCGGCTGCTCGACGTCCTCACCCCCGGTACACCGGGTGTGCCCACCGACGTACTGGGTGCCGCCGTCACCGAGTGGGTGCCTGGTCAGAGCCTGGCCGAGGCCATCGCCGACGGGCTCCTGAAACCGCTTGCCGCGGCCCGCGCGGTCGCACCCCTCGCCGCAGCTGCGGAGGATGCCCACCGGCACGGCCTGGTGCTGGGTTGCGACCATCCGCAGCGCGTCCGCATCACCCCCGACGGCCGGGCCCGGCTGTGTTTCGCGCTGCCCCGCCCCGACATCACTCCCGCCGACGACGTCCGCGGGCTCGGCGCTGTGCTGTACACGCTGCTCACCACCCGCTGGCCGCTGTCGGGGGCCGACGCCGCCCGCGCGGGCCTCGATGCGGCCGCCCGCACGGTCGGTGGCGCTCTGTTCACCCCGTCGGAGCAGCGACCGGGTGTTCCGGTCGAGCTCGACGCGGTGACCTCCGGCACCCTCGGGCATCCCGACGCCCCCGGTCACGTGCGCACCGCGGCAGCCGTCCACCGGCTACTCACCGAGATCGTCGAGGAGATCGATCGGATCGCGCTGTTCCCGCCGGCACGTGACGGGGTGCCATCCGTGGCGGACGACGTCTGGCAGGACGACCCCATGCCCCGGCCCGTCGACCCCCGCAGGCGGCGCAAGCTGATGCTCGGGCTGACCGCCCTTGGCGTGGCCGTGCTCGTCGTACTCGGTTATATCGGGATGCAGGTCGGTGCCGCGTTCTCCAACGGCGGTGGCCCGGTCATCGTTGTCAACGGCCCGGTCGGGCCGTCGGACACCCCACCCGATCCGAGGCCGAGCGGCTCGAGAGGGGTGGGCGGGGCCGTCGCCGTCGCCAATGTCGAGGTCTACGACAACACGGGCGACCCCGACAACCCCGGCCGCATCGCACGGGTGATCGACGGCAACACCGCCACCTCCTGGCGCACATACGTCTACCGGCAGCAGTTCCCCGCGCTCAAGCCCGGCGTCGGGATCATGGTGTCGTTCGCCTCCGCCGTGCAACTCGCATCGGTCACCATCGACTCACCCAGCCCGGGCACCGTCGTGCAGATCCGGTCCGCGGCGACGACCGACGCATCGTTCGACCAGACAAAGCTGATCACCGAGGTCACGCTCGCGAACGGGTCCACCGACGTGTCGCTCGCGGGCAGCCAACCGTCCGGCCACATCCTGTTGTGGATCTCCAAGCTGGGCGGGGCCGGCGGCACCGACAACGTCACGGAGATCAACGAGATCGAGTTCCGGCGGGCCGGTCCCTGAGCCGGTTCTCCCGAACGCCCACGGGATCACCGGTCGCGGACCTACGCTCGCGGCGTGAGCCCGCAGGTCCCGACCGACGCGGAACTGCTTGATGCCCACCGGGCGGGGGACCGGGACGCGTTCGGCCGGCTCGCCGGTCGCTACACCGAACGGTTGTGGGGGGTGGCCGTGCGCACCCTCCACCATCCCGAGGACGCCGCCGACGCCGTCCAGGAGGCACTCCTCTCGGCCTATCACCGGGCGGGCTCCTATCGCGGCAGGTCATCGGTGCGCACCTGGCTGCACCGGATCGTGATCAACACCTGCATCGACCGGATCCGGCACGAGCGGGCCCGACCGACCGTCCCCTGGTACGGCCACGACATCGTGGCCCGGCGGCCTGATCCGGCCACGGAGGTGGCCACCCGGATGGCCGTCGGCGACGCGCTCGCCGCGCTCTCGATCGAACAGCGGGTGGCAGTGGTGCTCGTCGACGTGCAGGGTTGGCCGCTGGCGGAGGTCGCTGCGATCCTGGAGGTGCCGGTGGGCACGGTCAAGAGCCGCTGCGCGCGCGGCCGCAGCCGCCTCGCCGTCCTGCTCGGACACCTGAGGGAGGACCTGCCGTGACCACCGACCGCCCCGATCTCGACCTGCTCGCCGACCTCGACGCAGGACTCCTCGACGAGCCGCAGTCGGGCGACCTGCGTGCTGCCGCACTGGCCGACCCGGCATCGGCAGCGGTACTCGACGCCCTCACCGTCACTCGGGCCGAGCTCGCCGCGCTGCCCCGCCCGGTGCTGCCCCCCGCGACCGCCGCGCGCTGGACGGCGGCACTGGATGACGCCGCCCTGGAACCAACAGCACCCGAGCAGGCGGCCCGGGACCAGGCTGCCGGGAACCGTGCTGCGCGCGAGCGGACTCGCCCACTCGCACCGAGATCGCGGCACATCCCGATCGGTCCTACGTCCGGTCGCGGCTCCAGCCGTCCACCGGCCGGCCCCCGCCGGCGGCGCCCCCGTCCCGCCGTCGTGGCCGGCATCGCGCTGGTCGCGGTCCTGGTGGGGGTGGGCCTGGTCCGCTCCCACGCCGCGACGGTCACGGTGTCCGGGGTGGAACTGGCCGCGGCCGGCCGGGCCGCCCTCGGGGTCGGCGAGGCGGGCGAGTTCGCCAAACCGTCCCGGCGCTCCGCATGCCTGCGCTCGGTCTCCCCGCCGGGCGTGGCTGCGGACTCTCCGCTGCTCGGCGGTCGTGGGGTGGAGTTGGACGGCCGGCCCGGCGTCCTCATGGTGCTGGGCACCGGCGAGCTCGGTTCGTTCGACGTCGTCGTGGTGGGCCCGGGCTGCGACGCGCTGCTCACTACCCTGCGTGTCAGCCGGTGACGCGGATCACCTACAGATAGGGTAGCCCGTCCATAGCGGAATGCCGACTCCTGAGATCGTGTTGTACGGCTCGTGACACAACAGGGAGGGAACCAGTTGACCACCGATGAGGTGCGCGAGCTGATCATCATCGGGTCCGGTCCGGCCGGCTATACCGCCGCCGTCTACGCGGCCCGGGCCCAGCTGCGACCGCTGGTCTTCGAGGGCACGCAGTTCGGTGGGGCCCTGATGACCACCACGGAGGTGGAGAACTACCCCGGTTTCACCGACGGCATCATGGGTCCCGACCTCATGGAGCAGATGCGCGGCCAAGCCACCCGGTTCGGCGCCGAGCTGCGCGCCGAGGACGTCGAGCACGTGTCCCTCGAAGGGGCCGTCAAGACGGTGCTGGCCAACGGCGTCACCTACCGGGCCCGCGCGGTCATCCTCGCCATGGGTGCAGCAGCCCGCTACCTGCACGTTCCCGGCGAGCAGGCACTGCTCGGCCGCGGCGTCAGCTCATGTGCCACCTGCGACGGTTTCTTCTTCCGGGACCACGACATCGCAGTCGTCGGCGGCGGCGACTCCGCGATGGAGGAGGCCACCTTCCTCACCCGCTTCGCGAAGTCCGTCACGATCGTGCACCGCCGCGACGAGTTCCGATCCTCCCGGATCATGCTCGA
Organism: Pseudonocardia sp.; assembly: GCA_046595345.1. Classification (GTDB taxonomy): domain Bacteria; phylum Actinomycetota; class Actinomycetes; order Mycobacteriales; family Pseudonocardiaceae; genus Pseudonocardia. Next base: position 4,055 of record JBKJPD010000383.1, on the reverse strand, counting down.
CCGCGCACGGAACGACCCGAAAATGCGCTGGGCCACGAACGTCGACGTCACCGGGGTACTGGGCGATGGCAGCGTCACCGGCCTGACCCTGCGTGACACACGGTCCGGCGAGGAGCGCACGCTCGACGTCACCGCGATGTTCGTCGCGATCGGCCACGACCCCCGCAGCGGGCTCGTCCGCGGCCAGCTCGCCGTTGACGACGCCGGGTACGTCACGGTCGAGTCGCCGAGCACCCGCACGGCCATCGCCGGGGTCTTCGCCTGCGGCGACCTCGTCGACCACACCTACCGTCAGGCGATCACCGCAGCCGGATCCGGCTGCTCGGCCGCCATCGACGCGGAACGCTGGCTCGCCGAAGGCCCCGTCAGCACCGACATGGCGGGCGGCGGCTACGGGCATGCCTCCGAGCAGGTCGCCGCGACCATCGGCTGAACCGAACCCCCACCTGACACCAAGCACCACGAACAGGAGATCACCATGGGTAAGAACACCGTCGATGTAACCGACGCCACATTCGACTCGGACGTTCTCAAGAGCGCCAAGACCGTCGTCGTCGACTTCTGGGCCTCCTGGTGCGGCCCGTGCAAGATGGTCGCTCCGGTGCTGGACGAGATCGCCGGCGAGCACAAGGACAAGCTGACCATCGTGAAGCTGGACATCGACGCGAATCCGGAGACCGCCCGGAACTTCCAGGTCATGTCCATCCCCACGATGATCGTTTTCCAGGATGGCAAGCCGGTCAAGCAGATCGTCGGTGCCAAGCCGAAGGCAGCACTGCTCTCGGACCTCGCCGACTACCTCGCCTGAGCCCCGCTCGAACCACGGTGCCCCGCCCGGCTCCACGCCGGCGCGGGGCACCTGCGTGCCACCGCACTACCACGGCCCGGACCCCGGCGGGGTCACAGCCCGCTGTGCCCCTGCCGGGGTCCGGCAGGGCAGACTGATGGGCGCCTGACGCCGCACGGCGGCGGGGTGAGCCGCTTCTGCGGCGCGACGTTCGACGAGCGAGGGGTGCATGCAGCTGCTGCGCCGAGGTGACAGTGGTCCGGCGGTCGTCGAGGTCCGGGCAATTCTGCGCCAGTTCGGCCTGCTGGCCGACGCTCCGGAGCAGACCGGCGACGGCCCCCAGTTCGACGTCGCCGTCGAGCACGCCGTTCGGTCCTTCCAGCAACAGCGGGGCCTTATCTCCGACGGTGTCGTCGGCCCGTCGACCTACCGTGCACTGCGCGATGCGGGCTGGACCCTCGGTGACCGGATGCTCTCGCTGATGATCTCCGCTCCGATGAGCGGAGACGACGTGGTCGCCCTTCAGGAACGTCTACTCGAACTCGGCTACAACTCCGGCAGGCCAGGCGGCGTGTTCGACGAGCAGACCGAGCGCGCACTGCGCCGGTTCCAGCGCGAGTACGGCCTTGTCCCCGACGGCCTGTGCGGGCCCGCCACCCTGCGGGCACTGCGCCAGCTCGGCCGCAAGGTCACCGGGGGCCGGCCGCACCTGATGCGCGAGCAGGAGTCGCTGCGCGAGGCCGGGCCACGCCTGCGGGGGAAGCGGATCGTCGTCGACCCTGGGCACGGCGGTGCCGATCGCGGCGTCGTCGCCGCGGGTATCGCCGAGGCCGACCTGATGTGGGATCTGGCCCGTCGCCTCGTCGGGCGGATGACCGCCACCGGCATGGACGCGATGCTGTCGCGGCAGGAGCACACCTGCCCGTCCGATCCCGATCGAGCCGCGTTCGCCAACAATGCCGGCGCCGATCTCGTGCTGTCGCTGCACACCGATTCCAGTCAGAGCATGCACGCACAGGGCCTTGCCACGTTCCACTTCGGCAACGGCTCCGGGGCAACATCCACGGTAGGAGAGGCGCTGGCCGGGCTCATCCAGCGTGAGTTGCTGATGCGCACACCGATGCTCGACTGCTGGAGCCAGGCTCGGACGTGGGAGATGCTGCGCCTGACACGGATGCCCGCAGTCCGCATCGAGATCGGCTACCTCAGCCACCTCGGGGACCGCGGTCGGCTGTTGAACCCGGAATTCCGTGACGCCATCGCCGAAGGCATCGTGGTGGCCGTCAAGCGCCTGTATCTGCTCGGCCAGGACGACCAACCGACCGGAACGTTCAGTTTCTCAGATGTACTGGCCCGTGAGCTCGGGCGAGGCGGAACCCAACCAACTTGACCACAGTGCCGTGATCGGCCCACAGCGGGCCACTCAGCGCGCCCTGAGCGGCCCGCAGAACGTCGCGCGAGCCCGGACCGGCTCCTCTGCCACTGGTGCCGCGGGCTGCATCGGAATCGTGATCGTACCGAGCAACTGCTCCAGCGCGGCCTCCACGTCTTCCTTCCAGGTCATCGCGGAGCGGAGTTCCATCCGCAGCCGCGGCCAGCGCGGGTGCGGGCGGATGGTCTTGAAGCCCACCCCGCGCAGGAAGTCGGCGGAGATGAGGCAGCCGGGCTCCGTACCAGGACGCTGCTCGCCGAACACCTCGATGGCCTTGACGCCACGGCGGGTGAGATCGCGCACCACGGCCTGCGCGAGCATCCGGCCGAGCCCCTCGCCGGAGAACTCCGGCATCACCTGCATAGTGGTGAGCAGCACTGCGTCGGCGCTGACCGGGCCGGTGGGCATCTCGGTGGCACGCGGCACGGCCGAGGGGGGCGCGTACATCACATAGCCGGCAGGAGCCCCGTCCATGTGGACGATGCGGCCGCACGATCCCCACTCGAGCAGGACCTCGGAGACCCAGGCCTCCTTCTCAAGCTCCGTCGACCCGAAGTCGGCGGCCTGCGCGCCGAGGTGCTCGGACAGCTCCCAGAAGACGCATCGTCTGCACCGCTTGGGCAGATCATCCAGATTGTCCAGGGTGAGCGGCGCCACGTGCCAGGACAAGGTAAAACCTCCGCGGCCGAGCACGATTTCATCATGGAGTCGCCGCCGCTGCGTCGACCCCCTGACCATAGAGCGATCCAGCACTGTGGGATAGCCCGACTGCTGCGACCGGTGCCTCCTCCACGCCGAAGGGCAGGAGGTTCCTCCATCCCGGTTACACTCAATCGGATCGCTGCGCTGATCGATGCTGGTCGGTCTGGTCCGTTCGGCATCGGCGCCCGCCCAGAAGGAGTTCGTCGTGACCGACCCCGTGTTGCCCCCGACCGTTCCACGAGATGCCACCGGTGCGGCATCCACGGCGGCCGCGGCAGCAGGGGCTCCCGCCCCGACAGAGCGGTTCGCAGCGCGTACCGCCGGGATGACGGCGTCGGAGATCCGGGCGCTGTTCGCCGTGGCGAGCCGGCCCGAGGTCGTCTCCCTGGCGGGGGGAATGCCCAACCTGGCCGCACTGCCGCTGGGATCACTTGCGGTGGAGGTCGCCGACCTCATTGCGAGTGAGGGCCAGGTCGCGCTGCAGTACGGCTCCGCACAGGGGGTGCCCGCGCTGCGCGAGCAGATCTGCGAGGTCATGGAGCTTGAGGGGATCCGCGCCGATCCCGACGACGTCGTCGTGACCGTCGGCTCTCAGATGGCACTCGACCTCGTCACCCGCATCTACTGCGATCCCGGCGACGTCGTACTCGCCGAAGGGCCGTCCTATGTCGGCGCGCTGGGCAGCTTCGCCGCTTACCAGGCGCGCATCGTGCACGTTGCGATGGACGAGCACGGGCTCGTACCCGAACTGCTGCGCGACGCCCTGCGCACCCTGGCCACCCATGGAATCACCCCGAAGTTCCTCTACACGATCCCGAACTTCCACAATCCCGCCGGCGTCACACTCTCCGTGGAACGCCGCGCAGTGATATTGGAGATCTGCGCTCGGTACGGCGTCGCCGTGGTGGAGGACAACGCCTACGGGCTGCTCGGTTTCACCGGCCGTGTGTACCCGGCACTGCGGTCGATGGATCGCGACGTCGTCTACCTCGGGTCGTTCTCCAAGACCTTCGCATCGGGGCTGCGGGTCGGCTGGGCGCTCGTTCCGCCTGCGGTGCGCGACCGGCTGGTGCTCGCCGCCGAGTCGGCCACCCTGTGCCCGCCGAGCTTCAACCAGATGCTCGTGTCGCGCTA
>JBKJPD010000331.1:0-3093 GCA_046595345.1 Pseudonocardia sp. | reverse complement strand
CTACGTACGCCGCCCCCCGGCGTACACCGCGCTACGGGCGGTCGAGGTTCCGGCTCGGGGCGGCGCCACGCTGTTCACCAACCAATACCGCGCCTTCGAGACGCTGCCCTCCGACGTGCGAGAAGAGCTCGCCGGCCGGACGATCACCCATGTCGTGACGGGTCTGGACCTCGCCGGCGACGCCGAGTCGGCGGCGGAGCACCCCGTCTTCCGTCGGCACCCCCTCTCGGATCGCACCGCCCTCTACCTCTCGACGCCACAGCGATGCGCTGCCATCAGCGGCGTGGAACCGTCGAGAGCCCGGGCCGTTGTGGATCTCCTGTATGCGCATTCAACGGCTGAGGAGAACACCTACCGCCACCACTGGGCCGCCGGCGATGTGGTGATGTGGGACAACGCCTGCGTCCTGCATCGCGCCGACCACACCGGCGTCGTCGGTGATCGTGTGATGCACCGTGGAATGGTGGCCGCGCCTGGGCGCACCCACGCTGAACAGCTCGTCTGAGAGTTGGTTCGTCCGCTCCGGTCGGACGCGTGTGAGTCAGGACGTGACGATGGGTCCGGCGGCCGGCGTTCGCGCCGAGTCGAACCGGGCGGTGGCGTCGGCCCAGTTCACGACGTTCCACCAGGCCTTCACGTAGTCGGGCTTGACGTTCTTGTACTGCAGGTAGAAGGCGTGCTCCCACATGTCGAGCATGACGATGGGGACGAGTCCGATGGGCACGTTGGCCTGCTGGTCGTAGAGCTGGACGATCAATGGTCGCCGGCCGAGTGGGTCCCAGGCGAGGATCGCCCAGCCGGAGCCCTGGATCGTGGTGGCCGTTGCTGTGAAGTGGCCCTGGAACTGTTCGAACGAGCCGAAATGTTCATCGATGGCCGCGGCCAGGTCTCCGGTGGGCTTGCCGCCGCCGCCGGGAGACAGGTTGCTCCAGAAGATCGAGTGGTTGATGTGCCCGCCGAGGTTGAAGGCGAGGGTCTTCTGCAGCCCGACGATCGCGCCGAACTCGCCGTTGTCACGGGCCTGGGCGAGCTGCTCGAGCGTGCTGTTGAGCCCGTTGACGTAGGCCTGGTGGTGCTTTGAGTGGTGCAGTTCCATGATCTCGCCGGAGATGTGCGGGTCGAGGGCGGCGTAGTCGTAGGGCAGGTCGGGCAGGACGTAGTGGGCCACTGGGCTCCTTCACTCGGCTTGCGCTGTCACCGCCATATTGCAGTAGCCAAAGAAGGCTCGCAATGGCAGGCCCCGCTGCGCACTGAACGGTGCAGTGTGATGGAGGACGACCGTGAACACGCACCGGGTCTCACCGCACCCCACGTACCCGCGTCACGGCCGCCGCCCCCGCGAGTGCCAGCAGGCCGGCCGAGACGTAGAGGGCCGGGTACCCGCCGGGGCCGGTCACGATGAGTGCGGCGAGCACCGGTGTCAACATTCCGCTCAGGGTCGAGGTGATCGTGACGATGCCGAGGTCCTTGGCCCGGTCGGCCGAGGCCGGCAGCACCTCGGTGACCAGTGCGAGGTCGACGGAGATGTAGACGCCGAACGAGACGCCGAGCAGGCCGGCCCCGATCAGCGCCGCCGTCCAGGTTTGGAAGCCGAGCACGAAAAGCGCGGCGGCGATGCCGATACCGGACACGACCACGAAGATCTTGCGCCGCCCCATCCGGTCAGAGAGGCGCCCGCCGATCACCGCGGTCGCCACGACGAGAGCGGCGTAGATCGCGGTCAGGATGAGTACGCCGCCGGCCGGGTCCGGGTATCCGACGGCATCCTGCAGGTAGAACAGCAGGTAGACGCTGCCGGCGCCGTTTCCGAAGTTGATCAACAGGCGGGACAGCCACGCCCACGCGAAGTCCGGATGGCGGCGGGGGCTGATCCAGTAACCGCGCAGGATCGTCAGCAGCCCACCCGCCGGTCGCCACTGCAGCGGCAGGACCGCGTCACCGCTGTGCGCCATGTGGGGGACCATGAACAGCAGCACGATCGCCGCACACGCCAGATAGGCCAGGGTCGGTCGGCCGGTTCCGAAGGCCGTGGCCAGCCCCGTGCCGACCAGGATCCCGACCGTCGTGGCCATCGCGACCACACCGCCGACCGTGGCCCGCTGGGTGGCCGGCACCTGGTCGGGCAGGAACGCCGTCAGCGCGCCGAGCATCGTGTTCAGCCCGATCTGCGTGACGCACCACCCCACTACGAACAACCCCACGCCCGACGCGACGGACAGCAGACCGAAGCCGACCGCGGCCAGTAGTCCCCCGCCGACGATCCACGGCACCCTCCGGCCCCACCGCGACGTCGTCCGGTCCGACAACGCCCCGACCAGCGGGTTCGTGACGAGCGAGAACAGGCCGCCGACGGCAGTGGCCAACCCGAACACGAACTCCTTGCGGTCCGGTGCAAGCGCAGCGGCATGGAGGCCGAGCAGTACCTGCAGCGGTGCGTACCACGCGATCCACATCCCCACCAGGTTGAGCGACAACCGGCCGACCCAGCGCGCGGACACCGGCTGGACCGGCTCGCCCAGCGCGTCGGGGAGCAGTGCCCGCGGGAGCGGCGCCGGCGCAGCCGGCCGGTGCGCCCGATCAGCGGTACTCATCCACGGTTCCTCCGGCGGCGTCCAGTAGGGAGTCGTCGGCTGCCAGGGTGAGCGTAGATCCGGCTGCCGGCCGGCTCCGGGCACCGGCGGCATCGAATCGGACCGGAAGTGCGCGGCGATCGGTCTGGGGAGCGGTCATCATGCGCGCCGCACGATATGCGTCGTCACAACCGCGGTGGTGAGTATCCGGTTCCACCGGTAGGAGATCGTGATGGCCCACTCGATCCGTTCTCGCATCGCCGACGCACTCGCCAACAGGACCCACCTGAGGTACGAAACGTCCACACGATCAAGGAACGCTGGTGGGTGCGGGTCACGCGCGACATGCCAGACCACTGTAAACCCGCTGGGGGTCAGCGGTCGCGACTTTGCCGTAGCGAATGGACCGTGGCACCTGAGGTGACACGAACCTGTGTGGTTGATCTGTGCCTGGATCGGCGACCCTGGCCGACGTCACCACGTCGACCTCTCCGCAGGCGGCACGGCCAGGTGGGACTGATGC
>JBKJPD010000221.1:0-4322 GCA_046595345.1 Pseudonocardia sp. | reverse complement strand
GGCGGCGTGGCATCACGGGCTTGAGTACGGCGTTGGCGACGCCACTGGCGCCGGCGAGCGCGGCAAGCCCGCGCAGCGCCGCCTTGCGGCTCGACCCGCGCCGCGACGCCAGCGCTGCGGCGACCACGAACCACAGCAGGCCGTGGTTCGCCACCGTCGACAGGCCCTTCAGTGCGCCGTCCACCGGTGTCGGCGGGAGCGTCGAGATCGCCCGCGAGATGGCGCGGTCGGTGTTGTTCACGGTGACGGCGGCCCGCCGGAGCCAGGAGATCACGGCCGCAACTATACGGCCCGCCCGACGCGACGGCCTGCCGGCGAAGGTCGGGCGGGGGAGATACCGGCGGAATGTGTTTCGCCGGAGTCGTGGAACTGCGGTACGCGGCCTGGGTCACCGAACGCCGCCATCGCATCCGCGGCAGGTGGCGCGCTTCGCTCAGGGGGCCGGATGACCGAATTCGTCAGCCCGGGCCACCGTGACCGACGGACGCGCCGAAGCGATCGCCCTCAGGTCTGACGCGGTGGGCCTCTCTCCGCCTAGGCTCTGGGTATGCAGCGGCGGATCTTTGGTGTCGAGACCGAATTCGGGGTCACCTGCACCTTCCACGGGCAGCGGCGCCTCTCCCCGGACGAGGTGGCCCGCTACCTGTTCCGCCGGGTCGTGTCGTGGGGGCGCTCGTCCAACGTCTTCCTGCGCAACGGTTCGCGCCTCTATCTGGACGTGGGAAGCCATCCCGAGTACGCCACGGCCGAATGCGACTCGCTCGCCCAGCTCGTCGCCCACGACAAGGCGGGCGAGCGGATCCTCGAGGATCTGCTCGTCGACGCCGAGCGCAGGCTGATCGACGAGGGCATCGGCGGTGACATCTACCTTTTCAAGAACAACACCGACTCGGCGGGCAACTCCTACGGCTGCCACGAGAACTACCTGGTCGCGAGGGCAGGGGAGTTCTCGCGGATCGCCGACGTGCTACTGCCGTTCCTCGTCACCCGCCAGCTGATCTGTGGTGCGGGCAAGGTGCTGCAGACCCCCCGCGGCGCCGTCTACTGCCTCTCTCAGCGGGCCGAACACATCTGGGAGGGTGTGTCGTCCGCGACCACCCGGTCCCGGCCGATCATCAATACCCGCGACGAGCCGCACGCGGACGCCGAGCGTTATCGCAGGCTGCACGTGATCGTCGGCGATTCGAACATGTCCGAGGTCACGACCATGCTCAAGGTCGGTTCGGCCACGCTCGTGCTGGAGATGATCGAGGCAGGGGTCCAGTTCCGGGACTTCACCCTCGACAACCCGATTCGCGCGATTCGAGAGATCAGCCACGATCTCACCGGGCGTCGCACGGTGCGGCTGGCGGGTGGCCGGGAGGCGAGCGCCCTGGACATCCAGCGCGAGTACTACGCGCGCGCCGTCGAGCATGTCGCCGCGCATGGATCGGAGGACCCCGCGGTCCAGCGGGTGCTGGAGCTGTGGGGTCGCACGCTCGACGCCATCGAGAGCCAGAACCTGTCGCTGATCGACCGGGAGATCGACTGGGCGATCAAGCACCGCCTGATCGGGCGGTACCGCCTCCGCAATGACATGGACATGGCCAACGCGCGCAACGCCCAGCTCGACCTCGCCTACCACGACATCCGTCGCGGCCGCGGCGTGTTCGACCTGTTGCAGCGAAAGGGCCTGGTGGAGCGGGTCACCGACGACGGCGAGATCGAGGCCGCCAAGGACACCCCACCACAGACCACCCGCGCCAAGCTGCGCGGCGACTTCATCGCCGCTGCACAGACGGCGGGCCGCGACTTCACCGTCGACTGGGTGCACCTCAAGCTCAACGATCAGGCCCAACGCACCGTGCTGTGCAAGGACCCGTTCCGGGCCGTCGACGAGCGGGTGGACCGACTGATCGCGTCGCTGTAGAGGGCGGTCCGCGGCTCCACTGCGCGTCTCCTGGCTGCGGGGCTTTCCGTCGCACTCGTGGCGGGCGGCCCCGAGTCCGACGTCGGGGCCGCCTTCGCGGTGAACTTCCTGCTGCTGGTGCTGCTCGCCGTCGATCTGGCGCCTGCGGGATCAGCGCTCGCCGAGCACCCGGTTGCGGACCTCGGTCAGGCTGTCCTGCACCGACGCGGACGCGACCGTCTCGTCGTTGCGTCCCGGCTCGATCCCGAAGGCCCGCAGCAGTGCCGTCGCGGGAATCGCCGGGTCGCCTGCCTCACCCAGCACCGGGCTCAGCCCGTGCGACGAGAGGTGGTTGAACACCAGGTTGACGACGGTCCACGGGTTGAAGGTCTCGGGCTCTGCACTCGTCCGGTCATCATTCATGTGGTTTCTCTCCCTGGTCGTGGCTGCGGCGAGCGTGGTTCCGGGACGGTACGCGGGTCGAGTGGGCGTGCTGTCGCAACGTGAGACTTGCGCCGGTTCGTCCCGATCTGCCACGGACCGGTCCCGGTCGGTCGTACGATGTCGGGCGTGTCCTCCGTGCGTGCCGAGCGGCTGGTGAACCTGGTCCTCTGCCTGCTCTCCACGCGCCAGTTCCTCAGTGCGGAGCGTATCCGTTCCATCGTGCCCGGATACGCCGACGGGGATGAGGCGTTCTTCCGGATGTTCGAGCGGGACAAGAGTGAGCTCCGCGAGTTGGGTGTGCCGCTGGAGACCGGGCGGCGATCGAGTTTCGACACCGTCGACGGTTACCGCATCGCCCGCCAGGACTACGAGCTGGGCGAGATCGACCTGGCGCCGGACGAGGCCGCGGCCGTTGCCCTCGCGGCCAGGCTGTGGGACTCACCCGAGCTGGCCGGGCCTGCGCACGGAGCGTTGGTCAAGCTGCGGGCCGCCGGCGTCGAGGTGGACGAGGACCAGGGGCGGGTGCGGCCTCGGGTGCAGTCCACCGGCCCGGCATTCGCACCGCTGCTCGCGGCCGTGCAGGCCGGTCAGGTGATCACGTTCGACCACCGTCGCGGCGCCGCGGGTCCGGAGATCCAGCGGCGCACTGTGGAGCCGTGGGGCGTGGTGTCCCTGCGTGGCCGCTGGTACCTCGTCGGGCACGACCGCGACCGGTCTGCCCCGCGGTCGTTCCGGGTCTCCCGGATCGACGGTCCGATCACTGCGCTCGGCCCGCCCGGAGCCGTCACGGTGCCTGTGGGCATCGACCTGATGGCGATGGTCGCCACCAGCGTCGGACCCCCACCGGTGGTCGGGACGGCTCTTGTGTGGGTGGCCGCGGGCCGGGCACACGGCCTGCGCAGGCTCGGGCGGGAACTGGGCCCCCGCGAGCACGCGGGACGACCGGGGGACGAGCTCGAGTTGGATCTGCGCAGCCTCGAGGTGGTGGCACGGTGGCTCGCCGGGCACGGGCCCGACGTCGTCATCCTCTCGCCCCCGGCCCTCGCCGACCGGGTACGGGAGAACTGGGCCGCGGCGGCCGCCGCGCACACCGCCGCCGTGGTGCCGTGAGCCCCACCGGGGGTGTCGCCGACCGGCTGCCGCGGTTGCTGTCGCTGGTGCCCTATCTGCTCGCCCGGCCGGGCATCCGGATCGCCGAGGCCGCCGCCGACTTCGGGATCAGCGAGAAGCAGCTACGCCGCGATCTGGAACTGCTGTGGATGTGCGGGCTGCCCGGCTACGGACCCGGCGATCTGGTGGACCTGTCGTTCACCGGCGACACCGTCACCGTCACCGGGGATGCGGGGATGCGTCGCCCGCTGCGGCTCACCACCGCCGAGGCCACGGCGCTGCTGGTGGGGCTGCGGACCCTCGGCGACGTCCCCGGCGTGGTCGACACCGCGGCCGTGCGCCGGGCCACCGCGAAGATCGAGCGGGCCGTCGGAGCCGTGGGCACCGCCACCGTCGCCGTTGACATGACCCGCGAGGAGGAGGCCACCACGGCCGCCGTGCGGAAGTCGCTCACCGCAGGTCAGGCCCTACGGATCCGTTATTACACGGCCGGGCGCGACGCCGTTTCGCAGCGCGAGATCGACCCGATGCGGCTGCTGATCGTTGAGGGGCGGGGGTATCTGGAGGCATGGTGCCGGCGGGCCGAGGGCGTGCGGCTGTTCCGACTCGACCGGGTCGAGGCCGTCGAGATCCTCGACGAGCCCGCGGCACCGCCACCGGACGCCGAGCCCACCGACATCTCGGCCGGCGTGTTCCGGCCCAGGGCCGAACACCGGACGGCGGTGCTGTTGCTGGAGCCCGGGGCCCGGTGGGTGGCCGAGTACTACCCGGTGGACGAGGTCGTGGAGGACCCTGGCGGGACCGACCGGGTCCGGGTGCGGCTGCGTTACGCCGACCCGTCGTGGTTGGTCCGGCTCGTGCTCGGGCTCGGCGGTGGCGC
>JBKJPD010000071.1:0-2977 GCA_046595345.1 Pseudonocardia sp. | reverse complement strand
GACGTCGGTGCAGGGCCTGGACCTGCTGCCCAGCAACATCGACCTCTCCGCGGCCGAGGTTCAGCTCGTCACCGAGGTCGGACGCGAGCATTCTCTCGGTCGCGCGATCAAGCCCGTGCTCGGCCGCTACGACATCGTGCTCATCGACTGCCAGCCCTCCCTCGGCCTGCTCACCATCAACGCGCTGGCCTGCGCCGACGAGATCCTCATCCCGCTCGCGTGCGAGTTCTTCAGCCTGCGCGGCGTCGCGCTGCTGATGGACACCGTCGAGAAGGTCCAGGATCGGCTCAACCCGGATCTGAAGATCCTCGGGATCCTCGCCACGATGTTCGATCCGCGCACACTGCACACCCGCGAGGTTCGCCAGCGGGTGATCGAGGCGTTCGGCGAGCTCGTGTTCCAGGCCGTGATCAACCGCACCGTCCGGTTCCCGGAGACCACGGTCGCGGGTGAGCCGATCACCACCTGGGCGCCCACGTCCAACGGGGCAGAGGCGTACCGCCTGCTGGCCCGCGAGGTCATCGCCCGGTGACGCTGCTCAGCGAGCCGCCCGCCGGTGCCCTGCCCGACGGGCGACCGCGGTTCACCGTCCGGCTGTACAACTTCACCGGCCCGTTCGACCTGCTGTTGCAGCTGATCGGCAAGCACGAGCTCGACCTCACCGAAATGGCGTTGCACACCGTCACCGACGACTTCATCGGGCATCTGCGGCTGCTCGGTGACGATGCGGACCTCGACGAGACCACCGAGTTCCTGGTCATCGCCGCCACATTGCTCGACCTCAAGGCCGCGCGCCTGCTGCCCGGCGCCGACGGCGACGGGGCGGAGGACCTGGAGATCTCGGAGCTGCTGGAAGCTCGCGACCTGCTGTTCGCCCGGCTGTTGCAGTACCGCGCCTACAAGCAGGTGGCAGGGCTGTTCGTCGAGCTCGAGGCCGGGGCGATGCGCCGGTTCCCCCGCTCGGTCGCGCTGGAGGAGCGGTTCGCCGCGCTGCTGCCCGAGGTGCTGCTCGGCGTCGATCCGGCGACCTTCGCCGACCTGGCCGCGTCGGTGTTCCGGCCCAAGCCGCCGCCGACGATCGGGCTCGACCACCTGCACGATCCGAAGGTCTCCGTCGCGGAGCATTCGGCGCTGCTGCGGGCGCGGCTCGCCGAGCTCGGCGTGGCGACCTTCGCCGAGCTGACGGCTGACTGCGCGGGCCCGCTCGAGGTCGTTGTCCGCTTCCTCGCGGTGCTCGACCTCTACCGAGAGGGGAGCGTCGAACTGGAGCAGCCCGATGCCTTCGGCGAGCTGACCGTACGATGGGCCCCGGGCGATCCGCCCGCCCCGCCCGCCCCGAGGACGAACGGTCCGACGACCCCGGGTCCCGATGATGGTGAGTGACACCCCACCCGTGAGTTCCGCCCCCGCTCCGACCGCCCCCGAGCCGGCCTTCGACGAGCTCGCGTCCGTGGACGACGCCATGCTGGTCGACGACGCCATGCTGGTCGACGACGCCGGACTCGACGCGGCGCTGGAGGCGTTGCTGCTGGTGGTCGACGCCCCGACCGACGAGGAGACGTTCGCGCTGGCGCTGGAGCAGCCCGTGGGGCGGGTCCGAGCCGCGCTGGAGCGGCTCCGGGAGGCTTACACGGCGCAGCGCCGCGGCATCGACCTGCGCCGCGTCGGGGCGGGATGGCGGCTCTACACCCGCGACACCTACGCCTCCTACGTCGAGCGACTGCTGCTCGACGGTCAGCGCGCCCGCCTCACCCGGGCGGCGCTGGAGACCCTCGCGATCGTCGCCTACCGGCAGCCGGTGACCCGCGCGCGCGTCACCGCGGTGCGGGGTGTGAACTGCGACGGGGTGCTGCGCACCCTGCTGACCCGTGGGCTCGTGCAGGAGGCGGGCGTGGACCCCTCCACGCACGGCACGCTGTTCTGCACGACCGAGTTGTTCCTGGAGCGTCTCGGGCTGGCGTCGGTGGCGGAGCTTCCGCCGCTGGCGCCGTTGTTGCCCGATGTCGACGCCATCGATGAAATCTGACGAACTGTGATGAGTGGGATGAGTGGGATGAGTACCGGCGAACGGCCCGACGGCGTACGGCTGCAGAAGGTGCTGGCGCAGGCCGGCGTGGCGTCCCGGCGGGCGTCCGAGGAGCTGATCGCCGAGGGCCGGGTCAGCGTGGACGGCAAGATCGTCCGTGAGATGGGACGCCGGATCGACCCGGCGACCTCCGTGGTGCACGTGGACGGCTCCCGGATCGTGCTGGGCGACGACCTGGTGCACCTGGCACTGAACAAGCCGCGCGGGATCCTCTCGACGATGTCGGACGAGATGCGCCGGCCGTGTGTCGGCGACCTGATCGTGGAGCGGGGCATCACCGAGGAGCACTTCGACGGGGCTGCGCGCAGCCGCCTGTTCCACGTCGGGCGACTCGACGCCGAGACCGAGGGCCTCTTGCTGCTCACCAACGACGGGGACCTCGGCCACCGGTTGATGCACCCGTCCTACGAGATCGCGAAGACCTACCTGGCTGAGGTGCTGGGCCAGGTCCCGCGCGACCTCGGTAAGCGCCTCCGCGGCGGGGTCGAGCTCGACGACGGGCCGGTGCAGGTGCACTCGTTCAAGCTCGTCGACTTCCATGCCGGCCGCTCGATGGTGGAACTGGTGATCCACGAGGGGCGCAAGCACGTGGTGCGCAGGCTCCTCGACCACGTCGGGTTCCCTGTCCAGCGGCTGGTCCGCACCGCCGTCGGCGACGTGCACCTCGGCAGCCAGCGGCCGGGGAAGTTCCGGGCCCTCAACCGCGCCGAGGTGGGCTCGCTGTACCGCTCGGTCGGGATGTAGCCGGCGTGGCGGTGCGGGCGGTGCGCGGGGCCATCCAGGTGGATGCCGACACGCGTGAGGACATTCTCGACGGTTCGGTGGAACTGGTGCGCACGGTGCTGGAACGCAACGCGCTGACTGCCGACGACATCATCTCGATCGTGTTCA
>JBKJPD010000369.1:0-3145 GCA_046595345.1 Pseudonocardia sp. | reverse complement strand
GCCTCGGCGCCGCGGGCGCTCTGGTGATTCGGCGGTCGATGTGTGTAGGAGTAGTGATGTCCGTACAAGTGACCGACAGTGGCCGGGTTGATCGACTGCCGCCACTCCGGCCGGGCGTCTCAGGTGGCGCTGACGCCGTCCTGCCCCACGAGATCCGGCACGCCGCTCACGTCGAGCACGATCGGCTGGTAGCCCGCGTTGGCGAGGATGCCCGCTGCGATGCTGGCGCGGCGGCCCGTCCGGCAGGCGACGAGGACGGGGCGGTGCGGGTCGAGCTCGGCGGGGATCCCGTCCGTGAGCAGATCCGGTAGGAAGCGCCGGATCGCGCCCTCGATGCTCGCCGAGGCCCACTCCGACGGCATCCGCACGTCGAGTACCTGGGCGGCCGGTTCGTCCATGAGCTTGCGGAACCGGTCGATGTCCACCAGGTCGAACGTCACCGTGGCCCGGTCGGCCGGCACGTCGCGGACGACGCCGGCGACGGTGTCGACGCCGATCTGAGCTAGCTGGGTGACCGGTTCGGTAATGTCCTGGCCGGGTTCGGCGACCAGTACGATCGGGGAGTCACGAGGGACCAACCAGCCGGTCCAGCTGCCGAAATCGGTGGTCACCTCGATCGCGAGCGATCCGGGGAGGATGCCGGTCGCCTGCTCGGCGCGGGGACGGACGTCGACCACGCGGGTGCCCTCAGGCTGGTCGGCGAGATCGGAGACCGACACGGTCGGGACGTGCCGGGCCGGCATGGCCGGTACGCCGAGGGTGTTGGTGGGGCCCATGAACTTATAGAACGCGGGGATCGGCATAGCCGATCCGAGGAGCTGCTCGACGAACTCGTCGACGGTCGGGATGGCCAGCAGCGGGTTCTCCGCGCGTTCCTGGCCGATGGTGGACGTGTACCGCCCCGCTCCCGACGCCGTGCAGAACGAGCCCTGGCCGTGGGTCGGGAACAGCTCGAGAGACTCGGGGAGCGCGGCCAGCCGGTGCAGCGACTGGTGCTGCAGCGTCGCCATGGTCCTGGCCCGCTCCTTGCCCAGGAGATCAGGGCGCCCGGCGGAGGCGACCAGGAGGCTGCCGCCGGAGAACAGCGCCGCCGGTTCACCGTCGACGAGGACGAGGTAGCTGGTGTGCTCCGGTGTGTGGCCGGGGGTGTGGATCGGGCGGATCGTCAGCGCGCCACCCGCGATGTCCTCGAGGTGGAACGCGGGAGTGCTGGCGTAGGCCGGTGCTGCGGCCGCAGGCAGCACGAGCTGGGCGCCGGTGGTCGTCGCGGCCTGCTCGGCGCCGGAGAGGTAGTCGTTGTGCAGGTGGGTGTCCAGAACGAACCGAAGCTCCGCGTCGTGCTCGGCAGCAGCGGTGAGGAACCGGTCGATGTCACGCTGCGGATCGACCAGGACCGCCTGGCCGTCGTGCACCAGTAGATAGGTCTGATCGCCGAGCCCGGGGGTGCGGAATGTGAGGACGTCCATGTCCTCTCCTCTCTTCTGGCGTAGGCGTTACCCGCCGAAGTGTGTCCGGATGGCCGGACATTTACAAGGCCCGCGGGCGTCTGTGCCGACTCTGTCCGTCTGAGCCCGGTACTCGGGAATCAGCTTTCTATCAGCCGGGATACCGGGTCGGGCCGCGCTTCCGCAATGTCCGGTCATCGGTACTCTGCGACGTCCTGAGCGGGACGACCGTCACGACGGAGACGACGCCTCAGCTCGGGTGGCCACCGCTGTAGCCGCCTCGCCAAGACGGGCTTGGCGTCGCTGCCCCATACCGTGAGTCCCCGTCCGTTGGGCAGGTCTCGGCGCGTGCGGTGGTGGGACGGGACAGGCCGTTGTCGAGCCGCGGCGCATCGCGCGCCCGTGATCGGGCCGCGATCCATCCGTCGCCACCGACTCGTCGAGGAGGTTACCCAGGGGGGTATCCACAATCGAGTGAATCAACTACGTTAATTTCACACCAACGTCACATTTGATCGGAGACGACATTGATATCCACGAGAGTGACGGCAGTCCCAGGCACCATCGGCGTCACCGGGTTGCAGACCGAGCTGGCCGCGAACCCCGACACATTGCTGGTCGATGTACGCACCCCGGGGGAGCACCAGGCCGGGTCCATCGACGGTTCGATCAACCTCCCGCTCGCGCAGGTCGACGCGCACCTCCGGCGGATCGTGCGCGACGCGGGCGGACGGATGGTGCTGATCTGTCAGACCGGCGGACGGGCCACCCGAGCCGCTGAGACACTGGCGGGAGCCGGCCTCTCGGACGTCGTCGTGCTGGACGGCGGGATGGACTCGTGGATCGCGGCCGGTGCCCCGGTACGGCGTAAAGCTGACGCGAAATGGGCGCTGGAGCGCCAGGTGCGGCTCCTGGCCGGAGGCCTGGTCGCCTCGTCGGTCGTCGGGAGCCTTTGGCAGCCGTGGTTGAGGTTCGTCGCGGGGAGTGTCGGCGCCGGACTGACCTTCGCGGCGGTGTCCAACTCCTGCGCCATGGGTGAAATGTTGATGAAGCTCCCGTACAACCGTGTGACGTCGAATGACATTGAGAACGCCATGGAGCGCCTCCGCGGTTGAGTCGAAGGCCTTCAACCACGCCTTCGCCGACCTCGGGCTCGACACGTGTGGGACGGGGATGGGTGCGCTGAACTACTCGCAGTCACGGGCGGGCAGCGTCGCATCGAGGGCTTCCTCGCTGAACAGGGCCATCCCGACGCGGCCGGGTTGGCCCGGATCCTGCATCGGGCCAGGACCGAGTACTTCCCCGAGTGGATGCGGACGGGCCCCGTCACCTGCCGACCCGGAGTCGACGTCCTGATCGAGGATCTCCACGCTCACGGCGTCCTGATCGGGGTCGCGACGACCGGACGCCGGGCCTGGGTGCTCCCCCTCCTCGATCGACTCTTCGGCCTCGACTCCTTCGCTGCGATCGTGACCGGCGACGATGTCGAGCATCTCGAGCCCGCACCCGATGCCTACTTGCCGGCGGTCAGGCGGCTCGACATCGGTCCGGGGGAGGCCGCGGCGGTCGAGGACTCCCCGCCCGGCCTGGCAGCCGCCCGCGCCGCAGGGCTCCCGTGCATCGTCGTCACCAACGCCTACACGCGCGGCGGTCCATTCCCGGTAGCCGGCGCGGTGCTCGACAGCTACGGGGAGCTCGAC
>JBKJPD010000265.1:0-10190 GCA_046595345.1 Pseudonocardia sp. | reverse complement strand
AAAGGTCGAACTGGCCTATCGACGCGGCCTTCTTGGTGCTCATCACCGCGTCGATCGCGTCGGCGTGCACCAACAGCAGTCCCTTACGGGAGTGGCCCAGGGAGTCGAACGCACCGGACTTGATCAGCGATTCGATGACCTTCTTGTTGCAGACGACCGCATCCACCTTGCGCAAGAAGTCCGAGAAATCGGTGAAATCGCCCTTCCCTTTCCGGGAGGCCACGATCGCGTCGACCACGTTAACCCCGACATTGCGGATGCCCGCCATACCGAACCGGATATCGGTGCCAACCGGGGCGAAGTTCCGTACCGACTCGTTGACGTCGGGCGCCATCACCGTGATTCCCATGCGGCGACACTCGGCCAGGTAGACCGCCGCCTTGTCCTTGTCGTCATGGACGCTGGTGAGTACCGCGGCCATGTACTCGGACGGGTAGTTGGCCTTCAGATAGGCCGTCCAGTAGGACACGAGCCCGTATGCGGCGGTGTGGGCGCGGTTGAACGCGTAGTCGGAGAACGGGAGCAGGATGTCCCAGAGGGTCGTGATGGCCCCGGCGGAGTAGCCGTTGTCCTTCATGCCCTGGGCGAATCCGGCGTACTCCTTGTCGAGGATCTCCTTCTTCTTCTTGCCCATCGCACGCCGCAGCAGGTCGGCCTTGCCCAAGGAATAGCCGGCGAGCTTCTGCGCGATCGCCATGACCTGTTCCTGATAGACGATCAGACCGTAGGTCTCGCCGAGCACCTCCTGTAGAGGCTCGGCGAGCTCCGGGTGGATCGGCGTGATCTCCTGGCGGCCGTTCTTCCGGTCGGCGTAGTCGTTGTGTGCGTTGGCAGCCATCGGACCCGGCCGGTAGAGCGCGCTCACCGCGGAGATGTGCTCGAACTCGCTGGGCGCCATGCGGCGCAGCAGGTCACGCATCGGGCCGCCGTCGAGCTGGAACACCCCGAGCGTGTCGCCGCGGGAGAGCATCTCGTAGGTGGGGCCGTCGTCGAGCTCCAGGCTCTCGATCTCCAGGCCCGGTTTGCCGTTGAGGCCGATGTTCTCCAGCGCGTCGTCGATGATGGTGAGGTTCCGCAGGCCCAGGAAATCCATCTTGAGCAGCCCGAGCGATTCGCAGGCGCCCATGTCGAACTGCGTGATGATGGCGCCGTCGGACTCGCGGCGCTGGATCGGGATGACATCGATCAGCGGCTTGCTCGACATGATCACGCCCGCGGCGTGGACGCCCCACTGCCGCTTGAGCCCCTCCAGGCCACGGGCGGTGTCGATGATCTCCTTGACCTGACCGTCGGTCTCGTAGAGCGCGCGCACCTCGGTGGCCTCGGAGTACCGCTTGTGGGCGGGGTCGAAGACACCCGAGAGGGGGATGTCCTTGCCCATCACTGCGGGCGGCATCGCCTTGGTGATGCGGTCGGCCACCGAGTAGCCGGGCTGGCCGAACAGCACCCGCGCCGAGTCCTTGATCGCGGCCTTCGCCTTGATCGTGGAGTAGGTGATGATCTGCGCGATCCGGTCCTCGCCGTACTTCTCGGTGGTGTAGCGGATCATCTCGCCACGCCTGCGCTCGTCGAAGTCCATGTCGATGTCGGGCATCGAGATACGCTCAGGATTGAGGAAGCGCTCGAACAGCAGTTTGTGCCGGATCGGGTCGAGATCGGTGATGCCCAGCGCATAGGCCACCAATGATCCGGCCGCGGACCCACGGCCGGGACCGCACCGGATACCGACTGATTTCGCGTGCTGGATGAGGTCGGCGGTGACGAGGAAGTAGCCGGGGAAACCCATCTTGATGATCACGCCGAGCTCGTATTGGGCCTGCTTGCGGTACTGCTCGGTCCCGCCGCCCGGGAACCGCGTGTGCATCCCCCGCTCGACCTCTTTGATCAGCCAGCTCTCCTCGCTCTCGCCCTCCGGAACGGGCGCGCGGGGCATGAGGTCCTGGCCCTCCACGAACTCGACGTTCACCCGCTCCGCGACGGCGAGGGTGTTGTCGCACGCCTCGGGGAACTCCCCGTCCCACTGGGCCCGCATCTCGGCCGGGGACTTGAGGTAGAAGTCCTGCGCGTCGAACTTGAAACGGTTGGGATCGGCGAGGGTCTTGCCGGTCTGGACGCACAGCAGGACCTCGTGGGACTTGGCATCCTCGGGGTAGGTGTAGTGCAGGTCGTTCGTCGCGAGACCGGGAAGGTCGAGCTTCTTCTTGAGCTCCCGCAGGCCCACCCGGACCTGACGCTCGATGGCGATGTCGTGATCCATCAGCTCGCAGAAGAAGTTCTCCTTCCCGAAGATGTCGCGGTAGTCGCTCGCGGCCTGGACGGCGGCGTCGAACTTGTCCCGCTGCAGCAGCCGCTGGACCTCACCGGACGGACAGCCGGTGGTGGCGATGATCCCCTTGCCGTAGGTCTCCAGCAGTTCGCGGTCCATACGGGGCTTGTAGTAATAGCCCTCCAATGACGCCAGCGAGGAAAGCCGGAACAGGTTGTGCATCCCCTCGGTGTTCTCCGCCAGCAACGTCATGTGGGTGTACATCTCACCGGGGTTGTCGGTGTCGTCCACCCCCGACGCGCCCCTGGCCAGCACCGCGCGCTTGCGCTCGTGGCGGGATCCGGGCGCGAGGTAGCCCTCCATGCCGATGATCGGCTTGATGCCGTGCGCCTTGGCCTTGCGCCAGAACTCGTAGGCACCGAACACGTTGCCGTGGTCGGTCATGGCCAGCGCCGGCATCCCCATCCGCGCGGCTTCCGTGAAAAGGTCGTCGAGTCGCGCCGCCCCGTCTAGCATCGAGAACTCGGTGTGGGTGTGAAGGTGCACGAAGCTGTCAGATGAGGATCTGGCGCTGCTGCGGGAGCTCGGGCTGGCCATCGGGGTGGGAGGCTCCCTTCCGGCGCGGCCCGCGGGCCGCGCTCGATCGGTGAAGAGTCAGGTTAGCCCGGAGCCCCGGCGGTTCCCGGGCGCCCGGGGGGACGGGGCCGAACCCGCTGCTCATCCGGCCCGGCGGCGTGTCGCTCGGTGTGCCGGACGCCCGCCGCTCCGGTTGATCACGGTTCCAGATCACCGAGTTCGGCGGTCGGCAGGGCCCGGGCCCGACCGCCCCGAGCCGGACCTCACTAGACTTCCTGCGGTGTCCGACCGCTCGCCCTACGCGCCGCTTCTGGAGCGTGTCCCGGTGCGGTGGGCCGAGCTGGAGCTACGCGGCAGCCGCACCCGCTACTGGACCTACGGCGACGACGACGCCCCGCACCGGGTCCTGTTCCTGCACGGGCTGCGTGGCGACCACCACGGGCTCGAGCCGATAGTCGCCCACCTCGCGAACGTGCAGGTGATCATCCCCGACCTGCCAGGGTTCGGGGAGTCGACACCGCTGCCACGAGACCGGCACGACATCGCCGGATACGCGGCCTGGGCCCGGGAACTGCTCGCCGCCGTCGGCCCTGCGGGGCTGGCCGGCCACTCGTTCGGATCGGTCGTGGCGACGGCCGCCGCGGGGGGTCTCCCGTTGTCCGCGCTGGTGCTCGTGAACCCGATCGCGACGTCGGCCCTGGCCGGGCCGCGGGTCGCCATGACGAAACTGACGGTGCTCTACCACCGCGCTTCGGCGGCGTTGCCGGAACGGGCCGGCACCGCGCTGCTGCGCAACCGCCTGATCACCCGCCTGGCGAGCGTCGCGATGGTCACGACGCCCGACGCCGGGTTGCGTCGCTGGATCCATGCCGAGCACGACCGTTACTTCTCCACCTTCGCCGACCGCCGCACCCTGCTGGAGGCGTTCGGGGCCTCCATCGGCCACGACGTCACGGAGTTCGCCGACGCGGTGACAGCGCCGACGTTGCTGGTCGCCGCCGAGAACGACGACATCGCGCCGCTGGAGTCTCAGCACGTCCTCGAAGCGCAGTTCGCCGATGCCCGGCTCGTTGTCGTCGCCGACACCGGGCACCTCGCCCACTACGAGGCGCCCGCTGCGGTGGCGCGCGCGATCACCGGGTTCCTCGACCGGTGAAGATCCTCTTCGACTGCCGCTACACCCGCGTCGAGCGCCACGACGGCATCAGTCGCTACACCGCGGGCCTGGTGGGGGCGCTCGCCGAGCTGCACCCCCTGACCATGCTGATCAGCGACGAGCGCCAGCTCACACAGCTCCCAGACCTGCCTTGGTACCGGGTCAGCGCCCCGACCGGCATCCGGGAGCCGCTGGTGGCCCGCCAGGTGCGCCGGGTGGGTGGGGGCGAGGACACCGTGGTGTTCTCGCCGATGCAGACGATGGGCAGCTGGGGCCGCGACTACCGGCTGGTCCTGACGCTGCACGACCTCATCTACTACACCAACCCGACCCCGCCGCCGGAGTTCCCGCCCCCGATCCGGTTGCTGTGGCGGCTCTATCACCTGGCGTGGTGGTCCCAGCGGATGCTGCTGAACCGGGCCGACGCCGTCGTCACGGTCTCGGAGACCACCGCGGCGCTGATTGCTCGACACCGGCTCACCCGCAGGCCCGTGACGGTGGTGCCCAACGCCCCCGATCCCGCGCCGGACACCTCCAGGCTCCCCCGCACCCGGGCACTGGTCTACATGGGCTCGTTCATGGCCTACAAGAACGTCGAGGTTCTCGCACGGGCCATCGCGTTGCTGCCCGACCACGAGCTGCACCTGATGAGCCGTGTCTCCCCCGCCGAACGCGCCCGGCTCACCGCGCTGGCAGGTGCCGGACGGCTGGTGTTCCACGACGGCGCCACCGACGCTGCCTACCGCGAGGTGCTGCGCGGGGCCACCGCGCTGGTCACGGCCTCGCGCGACGAGGGCTTCGGCATACCGCTGGTGGAGGCGATGGGGGTGGGCACCCCGGTGGTGGTCAGCGACATCCCGGTGTTCCACGAGGTGGGCGGGGACGCGGCGATCTACGTCGCGCACGACGACGTCGCCGGGTTCGTCCGAGCCGTCCAGGAGCTCGACGAGCCCGGACGGTGGGAGGAGCGCTCCGCGGCCGCACGGGAGCGCGCGGCCCGGTACAGCTGGGCGAACTCCGCGCGGATCCTGCTCGCGCTGCTCCAACGGGTCACCGACGAGCGTGGGGCTTGACCGCCGTCATGTGCCTACCGAAACCCGACTCACACGCGCAGGGCCCGACTCGCGGGCACTGAGACCCCGACTCGCGGGCGCTCAGGGCCCGACTCGCGGGCCTGGAGCCGGTCGGGTCCGCTTCGTCAGCCCACGCTCCGGACGCGGCCGCGGCCGCGTCCGGCCAGCTCCCGGTAGATGTCCTCGAAACGCGACAGGGTGGCCGCGATGGCGTGCTCGGCCACGATCTCGCGGCTGGCGGCGCCCATCCGGCGACATAAGGCGGGATCGCCGAGGAGCGCGGCGAGGCGCGCAGTGAGCTCCGGAACATCGCCGGGGGTGTAGAGCCACCCGTTGCGGCCGGGACGGACGAGATGCGGCAACGCCATCGCGTCGGCCGCGACCACCGGCGTGCTCGAGGCCATCGCCTCGAGCGTCACCAAGCTCTGTAGCTCCGCGACGCCCGGCATACAGAACACGGCGGCACGGGCGTAGGCGTCGATCAGTTCGTCCTCGGAGATGAATCCGCGGAAACGGACCCGGTCGCCGAGGCCGAGGCTGTCGGCGAGCGTGGTCCACTCCGTGAGGCGGGCGCCGTCGCCCACGATCTCCAGCTGGGCCGGCAGTCCGGCGGGCAGCGCGGCGAACGCGCGGATCAGCTCGTCGACGCGCTTCTCCTGGTCCATCCGTCCGACGAACAGCACGGTCGGGACGGACCCGGCGGGGGCGGTGTCGGCGTGGTACCGGTCGGCGTCGATACCGCAGGACACCGGGAAGGCATCGGTGAGCCCGGCGGAGCGGTGCAGCAGTTCGACCGCGCGGGGCGTCGGCGCGGTGACGATATCGGCCCACCCGAAGATGCGGCCGAGGTCACGCCACGCCAGCTTGTAGGCGATCTTCTGGAGGGGCCACGGGATCGGCGCGTGGGCAATGAGGTTCTCGGGCATGAAGTGGTTGGTGGCGACCAGCGGGCGGCCGGTGCGGTGCGCTGCCTTCGCGATGCCCCGACCGACGACCATGTGTGCCTGCGTATGGACGACGTCGGGATTGATCGCCTCCATCAGGGCCGCGGTCGCCGGGCCCGACTCCCACGGCATGCAGACCTGGAAGTCGGGGTGCATGAAGTAGTGGTGGGACTTCACACCGTGGACCGTGACGCCGTCGCAGGTCTCGCGGCTCGGCGGGCCGGTCGGCGACGGGGCGACCACGTGGACGTCGTGTCCGCGCCCGGCTAGACCGGTGGCGAGCCGCTGGGCGAATTTTGCGGCTCCGTTCACGGTGGGCGGGTAAGTCTCGGCGCTGATCAAGATGCGCAGCGGCTTCACGGGAAGAGACCTCTCGGTCGGTGGTTGGCGAGCCGGTGCGGGGTCACCGGCGGTCGAGCGAGTGCCGCGACCGCGGCGACGCGGCCGTGGGAGCGGAGGGGGGCGGTGCAGCGCCGGGGGCGTCCGACACGGGCGAACCGGCGGCGACTCCCTCCGCAGCGGAGCGACCAGCCGCATCAGGGTCCGCCACAGCGGAGCGGCCGGCGGCATCGGGGACCGCCACAGCGGAGCGGCCGGCGGCATCGGGATGGTGGCGGGCCAGCGCGACGACGCCGCCTGCGGCGGGCACCGCGGCAACGGCCAGCAGGAACCAGGTGCCCGCCGGGGTGGCGGCGCCCTCTCCCAGGAGCACCGCACCGAGCAGGACTGCGACGATCGGGTCGACGACGGTGAGGCAGGCGATGACGACTTCGGGCGGACCGGCGGCGAGGGCCTGCTGCACGAGCCAGCCGCCGGCGAGCAGCGCGGCGACGATGCCGGCGACGGTGGCGAGAACGGCGGGATTCGTCAGCGTGACCGCACCGGAGGTGATCGACTGCGACACCGTCCGGACGAGCGCTGAGACGAGCCCGAACGCGGCGGCCCCCGCCACTGCGCAGGCCACGCACCGCGTCCAGCCTGAGCGGACCAGGCCGAGCCCGGCGATGAGCATGACGACACCGGCGACGACGATCCCGGCGAACAGTGTGGCGCTGTCGGGGGCGGGGGTACTGACCGCGGTGCCGGCGGCGATCCCGACGAACGCGGCGACGCCCGCAACGCTCACCGCCACCCCGACGAGGACGAGCGGCGCCGGCCGGCGCCGGGTACGGAGCGCGCTGAGTACCACCGCGATCGGCACGGCGAGCACGCCGACGGGCTGGATCACCGTGAGGGGCGCCAGCACCAGCGCGATCCCGTGCAAGAACGACCCGCCCCCGGCGAGCGCGAGTCCCACGAGCCAGCCCGGTTTGCGGGTGATGGCGCGCAGCCCTCGCAGTGTCAGGATGTGGCTCTGCCCGTCGATGTCGCGGTTGCCGGACTCGGCGGCGACGGCGCGATGTTGCAGAGCGGCGGCCCCGGCGAAACAGACGGCGCCGAGCATGGCCAGGACGATCGCGAGGACGGGGATGTTCATGCGACGCTCCCGGGCGTGGCCCGAACATGCGCAGCCTTGATCCGCTTCGGCACGCCGCATACGGCCGGCCGAGCGGACCGGGTGGTCGCGAGCTGCGTCGGGTACACCGCCACCTGCACGTACAGGACGCTACCTGCGTGGTCGCCGCGGCCTGGCACCGACGGGTCCGAGCTGCCCGATCCACCGCATGCCCGGTGGCCCGCGACCCCGCTCCGCACCCCCTGCTCCGATCGCGCGTCGGGTCCTCGGGCGAGCGCACCGACCCCCGTCCACTCCGCTACGGGCCTCCCGGACGTCGCCATGAGCGACACGGTGCCAGGCCGATCCTGAGACGCACATCAGGATGTCTACCGAGTCCGTACCGGGGTATCCCCGTGATGGCCGGACGGGGTGGCGCCCTGGTGGGTGCTCAGGCGCCCGGCACCGGACCGTCGTCGGGCAGCGGATCGGCTCGCACGGCCTGCTCCGGGAGCAGCGGGGACAGCGCCAGTTCGCGGTCCGTGACGCCGGGTGGGGCAGCCTGCACCGCACGCACCCCTGGTCGAAGGGCCAGCGCGTCGATCATCGCCCGGTCGGCCCGCACGACGAAAGCGAGCACGCATGCGCAGTCGGGAGCTGTGAGCGCCGCCGCCTCGGCGGCGGCGATGTCCCGGGGCCGGCCGGTGGGGCGTTGAGCATCGGTCGCGGCGGCGGCACCCGCCCTGTCCTGGGCATAGGCCAGCGCGGCCGCAATCGGCACCGCCGGCTCCAGCGCAGCGAACCGCAACGCCGTCTGCACCCGCGGGATCCGCACCCGGAACACCGCGATCGACGGCACGGTGCCCGCGACGGTGGCCAGCGCCGCGGCGGGGTCCTGCTCAACGCCGAACTGCACGAGCACGGGCGCGGCGACCCCGGCCGGGGGCAGTTCGGCGGGAAGCCGGCCGAGGTAGTCGGCAACCGTTTCACCGGCCTCGGGACCGAGCCGGATCGTGCCGGCCGGGGGACCGGCAACAGGCGGCGGGAACCGGGATCCGGCATACCAGGCCACCAGGAGTGCGATGACCACACAACCGACCAGGACTGCGGCGCGGCGGGAGTTGCTCATGTCCTACTCGCGCAGCAGGTCCAGTGCCTGTGCGAGGTCGGCCGGGTAGGGGCTCGTGAATTCGACCCACCGGCCGTCGGCGGGGTGCTCGAAGCCAAGGATGTGGGCGTGCAACCACTGGCGTTCCAGGCGCAGGCGCTTGGCGAGCGACGGGTCGGCGCCGTAGGCGAGATCGCCGACACACGGGTGGCGCAGCGCGGAGAGATGCACCCGGATCTGGTGGGTGCGCCCGGTCTCGAGCCGGACGTCGAGCAGTGACGCGGACCGGAACGCCTCGATCGTGTCGTAGTGGGTGACGCTCGGTTTGCCGTCTGCGACCACGGCGAAGCGGTAGTCGTACTTGGGGTGCCGGTCGATGGGCGCGTCGATGGTGCCGCTGCTCGGATCCGGATGGCCCTGGGCCACCGCGTGGTAGCGCTTGGTGACCGTGCGCTCCTTGAACGCCCGCTTGAGTGCCGTGTAGGCATGCTCGGACGTCGCGACGACCATGACGCCCGTGGTGCCGACGTCGAGGCGGTGCACGATGCCCTGCCGCTCGGCCGCGCCCGAGGTGGAGACGCGGTAGCCCAGCGCCTCCAGGCCGGAGACCACCGTCGGGCCGGTCCAGCCCGGGCTGGGATGCGCCGCGACGCCGACCGGCTTGTCGACCACCACGATGTGGTCATCGGCGTACAGGACCCCCAACCCGGCAACGACCTCCGCGGGCCCGGAGATCGCAGGCGCTGCGTTGTCCGGGGGCTCGCGGAGCTCGACCTCCAGCCAGGAACCGGCCGTGAGCCGATCGGACTTGATCGCGGCCTTGCCGTCCAGGGCCACTCGGCCGTCCTCGGCCAGGCCCGCGGCGGCCGTGCGGGAGAGACCCAGCAGCCGCGACAGCCCGGCGTCGACACGCATGCCGTCGAGGCCGTCGGGCACGGGCAGGCTACGGGTATCACTCACCGGTGTTCTTCTTTCCGCTGGTCCGGGTGCCATCGAGTTCGTGGCCGAGCAGCGCCAGCAGGACGAGCAGCGCGCCGCCGCAGACGATCGAGGAATCGGCGAGGTTGAACACCGGGAACGCCCGGCCGTCCGGGGCGAACACCGACACCATGTCGACGACGTGGCCCTGCAACGGCCCGGGCGCCCGGAAGATCCGGTCGGTGAGGTTGCCGAGGGCACCGCCGAGCACCAGACCCAGCGCCACCGCC
Organism: Pseudonocardia sp.; assembly: GCA_046595345.1. Taxonomy (GTDB): domain Bacteria; phylum Actinomycetota; class Actinomycetes; order Mycobacteriales; family Pseudonocardiaceae; genus Pseudonocardia. The sequence continues at coordinate 424 of JBKJPD010000265.1, read as the reverse complement.
CAGCCGGCGGAACGCAGCCGTCGGGACACCCGAACGATCACCACGACCACAGCGATCGCGACGATCGTCAGGATCCACGTGTAGCCCGTGGCCAGCGAGAACGCGGCCCCCGGGTTGCGTAGCAGCTGCAGATACACCAGCCCACCGAGCACCGCGACCGGCTCGCGGCCCTCCAGCTGCGCCACCGCGACGATCTTGACCAGGATGTCGGCGGCGAGCACGAGGACCGCGATGGCGGCGAGCAACCGCACCCGCGGCGCGGTGACGGCTCGCTCCGCGGCGGCGGCGGGTGGGGGATCCTGGGCACTCACGTACGCCATCATCCCCCACCGGGCCGGTGGGGCCCGTGCCCCCTCTCAGGCTTCGGGCTTACGGGTCCAGCGGGCCAGCCTGCCCCGCTCGTCCACTGCGCGGATCCGCTCCT
>JBKJPD010000191.1:0-9855 GCA_046595345.1 Pseudonocardia sp. | reverse complement strand
GGCCCGCACAGGTGGACGAGCCGCTGGGGGCGTGGCGGCTGCGGGCGGCGGGCGGGTTCACGGCGCGTGCGAACTCGGCGCTCGCGATCGGTCGGCCGGGCAGCGGCGGGGGGGCCGCCGCGCTGGACGCCGTGTGCTTGTTCGCGGCCCGGCACGGGATCGCGCCACGGGTGCAGGTGCCCGTCGGCTCCCCGTGGGACCGCTCCGTCGAGGCGCAGGGCTGGGTGCTCGACGTCGGGCACCATGCGGGCGCCGAGGTGGCGGTGCTCGTCGCGGAACTGGACGCGCTCGTGCTGCTCGCATCCAGGCCCCGACCCGCCCACCCGGAGACCCCGACTCGCGGGCCGGTGGAGCTGCCCGAGCGGCCGGGTGACGAGTGGTGGGCGCTCGGGCCCGGGCCTGCACCGACCCCGGCCCAGCGGCACGTGCTCGACCCGGGCGGCACCCCCCGCACCGCCTTCGCGCTGATCCGCGGACCCGACGGGACGGCCGACGGGGCGCTGCGGGCCACTGTCGTGCAGGACCACCTGCATCTGTCGCTGCTGGAGGTGGTGCCGAACGCCCGGCGCCGCGGCGCGGCGACAGCCCTGACGGCGGCCGCCGCGGACTGGGGCCTCGGGCACGGCGCGCGCTGGGCGGTGCTGCAGGTGGCCCTGAGCAACACCGGCGCGCGGGGCCTGTACCAGCGGCTGGGCTTCAGCGAGCACCACCGCTACCGCTACCTGGTGCCCCCGCCGGGCTGACGGGCGGCGAGCCGCAGCTCGGCCTCACGGGCCGCGCGCTTGAGGCCCGACCACTCCCCCAGGTACTTCCCCAGCACCCCGACGGCGGGCAGCATGGCGAGCCGCTCGTGCAGGAAGTTCCCGTGGGGTCGCTTGTCGAGCTCGCCCTCCACCGCGACCAACGCGCGCCCCAGCCGCCACACCGCCTTCCCGACCCGCATCAGTGTCGGCGGTGCGTCGGGCCCGGCGAGGTCACCGGTGAGCGCGGCGGCCTGCTTCTGCGCGGCGGCGTCGGCGTCCGCGTCGGCGTCGGTGACCGCCAACTCGCGGCCGAACAGCACCGCGCCGAGCAACCCGACCAGCTCGTCCTCGTCGTGGACGCCGTGCTCGCCCGCGATCGCGACGAGCAGCAGCCCCTGCCCGGCGGCACCCAGCGCACTCGAGACAGGCAGCCGACCGGCCAGCGCCCCACCGATCCCCGGGACGGCGGCCAGCAGCGTGGTGAACCGGCCGACGCGGCGCACCCACCAGTGCGACCGGGCCGCGGTGTCCATCGCCGCCCACGCCGCCGTCCCGGGCATCTCGACCGCCGCGAGCGCGTCGAGGGCCTTCGCGCCGAGGTTGCGCTCGACCCCCTCCGGCGCGGCGACCCGGGCACGCAGGCCGAACGGGTCGGCGTCACGCAGCCCGGCGAGCACCGGACGGGTGGCGCGGACGAAGGGCCGCAGCACGGTGACGAGCGTTCGGTCGGTGATCACTTCAGACATGGGGCGGGCCCTCGAATCCGGAGTTCAGCGCCCGATAAAGTGCCAGCAGCCCGGCGGCGAGCCCCCCGACGACCAGCAGCGACGACTGCCAGGTGGCCGGCAGCAGGATGCCGCCGCCCGGCCCTGTGAATCCGAGCACGATGATGACGGCCACCCACGCGATCAGCGGCGAACCGGCGAGCCCCGGCCGCGGATCGATCTCCGCTGCGCGGGTCACCAGCCAGGGCAGGATGAGGATGGTCAGCAGCGCACCCGCCGGCACCGGTACGCCGCCGGAGTACAGCGGCGTGAATCCCAGCCCGAACGCGCCGAGCAGTGCTCCGTCGAAGGTCAACAGCCCGAGCACGGCGGCATCGTCGAGATCGGTCATCGGCCCGCCTCCGCGAACAGGTCTGCGCCCGGCACGCCGTCGACGGCGATGTACTCCTCGACATCGAGGAGCGGCAGCGCCACGCCGTTGCTCATCGCGTACGCCAACTCCTCGCCGGCCGACCGCTTCTCACCCGCGGTCCAGAGGGCGATCTGCGTCCGATGTGCCCGCATCGCTGCGATCCGCCGGTCCCGCACGGCGGTGACGTCGATCCGGGTGGTGACCGCCGCATCCGGGACGGTGGGCAGGTCGTCGGGGCCGGGGATCCGGAACGGCAGTCCGGTCAGCGCCCCGAGCCGGGCCAACCCCGCGTCGAGGGTGGAGCGGCCGATCGCAGCGAAACAGAGCCTGGCCGGCACCCGCCCGATGGCGGCGACGGTGATCTCGTGGGCGCGTACATGGTCGGGATGGCCGTAGCCGCCGTCGGCGTCGTAGGTGACGACCACCTGGGGGCGTACCTCCTCCAGCACCGCCACCAGCGCGTCCACCTGCGCGTCGAACGCCCCGGGCCCGGCGAAGGCCCGCGGGTGCAGGTGTTGCGGCGTGGCCGCCCGCACCCCGTGACCGGCCAGGGCCATGCCCGAGTCACGCCAGCGCCCGGCCCCGCCGAGGAAGCGGTGATCGCGAAGCCCCAGCGCGTCACAGGCCGCGGCCAGCTCACCGACGCGGTAGCCACCGAGCTGGTCGGACTCCTCGGGGCCGAGAAGCGCGAGCTCCGGTGGGATCACCTCGCCCTGTTCCCCGAGCGTGCACGTCACAAGCGTCACCGACGTGTCGGGCTGCGCGGCGTAGTGGGCGATGGTGCCGCCGGTGGCCAGCGTCTCGTCGTCGGGATGGGCATGCACGAACAGCAGCCGGCGCCCGGCGGTCGACGTCACATCGCGAGCCTATGCGGGCCGCCTCACACGACGATCAGTGCCCGGCCCGACCACACAGCCCGTGCCTACCCCGCGACGAGCTCGACCTCGAAGCCGTCGGCGTTCTCCAGGTAGCCCGCGTAGTGCTCCGGGCCGCCCGCCCAGGGGTGGCGGTCGGCGAACAGCATCCGCCATCCGTGCGCCGGCGCGGCCGCCACCAGCGCGTCCACAGCGGATCGGGCCCCACCGTGGAACGCCAGGTGGTTCAGGCCGGGACGGCGCCGTTCGTGGGCCCCCCGAGGAGACCGGGCCAGGTCGATCGGGCCGAGAAGATCGGGGGACCGTTCCACCACCAGATAGGTGGGGCCGAGGCGCCAACTGCGCCCGGCGGCCCAGTTCTGGTGGACGGCGTACCCGAGCGCACCGAGCAGCCAACCCCACTCCGCGACGGCCCGGTCGAGGTCCGGCACCCACAGCTCGACGTGGTGCAGTGCCCCGACCGGACACTCAGCCACCGAGGACTTGCCGCTCCCCCGCGAAGTGGCACGCCACCGTGTGCCCCCGGGAATGCGGGGTGACGTCGAGGGTCGGTTCGATGTCGATGCACTTCTGCTTGTCGTGATCGGACAGCTCGAGGTGCTTCCAGCAGCGGGTCCGGAACCGGCAGCCGCTGGGCGGGTTGGCCGGGTTCGGGACGTCACCGGTGAGCACGATCCGCTCCCGGTCGCGCTCGACCCCGGGGTCCGGGATCGGCACGGCCGAGATCAGTGCCTGGGTGTAGGGGTGGTGCGGGCGCTCGAACAGGTCGTCACGGTCGGCGAGCTCCACGATGCGGCCCAGATACATCACCGCGACGCGGTCGGAGATGTGGCGCACCACAGACAGGTCGTGGGCGATGAACAGGTAGGTCAGCCCGAAGTCGGCCTGCAGTTTCTCCAGCAGGTTGAGGATCTGCGCCTGGATGGAGACGTCGAGCGCGGACACCGGCTCGTCGAGCACCACGAACTCAGGGTTCAACGCGATCGCCCGGGCGATCCCGACGCGCTGGCGCTGCCCACCGGAGAACTCGTGCGGGTACCGGTCGGCGTACTCCGCCGACAGACCGACGGTGTCGAGCAGGTCGGAGATCGTGGTGTCGGTGAGCTTCCCGCCGAGCAGCTCGTACTTCTCGCTGAGGATCTGCCGGATGGTCATGCGCGGGTTGAGCGAGGCATAGGGGTCCTGGAAGACGATCTGCATGTCCTCCCGGGCCTTGCGCAGCGCGGGCTGGGCGAGCGTGGTGATGTCGCGCCCGCCGATCCCGATGGTGCCCGACGTCGGCTCGTGCAGCCGCAGGATCGTGCGGGCGGCGGTGGACTTGCCGCAGCCCGACTCCCCCACGAGCGACAGGGTGGTGCCGGGTTTGATGTCGAGGTCGATCCCGCTCACCGCCTGCACCTGACCGACTGTGCGGCGGATGAACAATCCCGACCTGATCGGGAAGTGCTTGACCAGGTCCTTGACCTCGACGACCGACGGGCCGGAGACCTCCACCTTGGCCACCGCCTTGACAGCGGGTGGCCGCGGGGCGCGGTGCGCGGCCGCGACCTCGTCGGGATGCACGCAGGCATGCAGGTGGGTCGAACCCACCGTCAGCGGGATGAGCTGCGGCACGTCACTGCGGCACTCCTGCGAGGCGAACCCGCACCGCGGATGGAACGCGCAGCCCGGCGGCACGTGCGACATGCTCGGCGGCAGCCCCGGGATCGGCTCCAGCTTCGCCGGCCGGGCCTGGTCCATCCGCGCCAGGCTCGACAGCAACCCGTAGGTGTAGGCGTGCCGCGGAGAGTTGAAGATCTCCTCGGTCGTGCCGGTCTCGACGATCCGGCCCGCGTACATGACGGCGATCCGATCGGCGTGGGCCGCGACGAGGCCCAGGTCGTGGGTGATCAGCACGATGGCGGTCTTGCGGCTCTCCTGCAGATCGACGAGCAGTTGCATGATCTGCGCCTGCACCGTGACGTCGAGCGCGGTGGTGGGCTCGTCGGCGAGCAGCACCTGGGGGTCGTTGGCCAGCGCCATCGCGATCATCGCGCGCTGCCGCATGCCGCCGGAGAACTCGTGCGGGTACTGCGAGGCCCGCACCGCGGGGCTGGGGATACCGACCTCCCCGAGCAGGTCGACGGCCTTGCGCAGCGCCCCGGATCTGCCGATCCTCTGGTGCACCCGCACCATTTCGGCGATCTGGTCGCCGACCTTGAACACCGGGTTCAGCGCGGTGAGCGGGTCCTGGAAGATCATGGCGATCTCGTTGCCGCGCAGCTTCCGCTGCTGCGACTCGGGCATGTCCAGCAACGACCGGCCCCGCAACAGCACCTGCCCGCTCGGGAACACCGCGGGCGGGGTCGGCACCAGGCCCAGGATCGTCATCGCCGAGACGGACTTGCCCGACCCGGACTCCCCGACGATGGCCAGCGTCTCGCCCTCGTGGACGTGCCAGTTCACTCCGTCGACGGCCTTGACCATGCCCGCCGGGGTGCTGAAGTGGACCCGCAGGTCACGCACCTCGAGCAGCGGCGCGCCCCGGTCTCCGTCGACGACGCCGAGCACGTCCTCGGTCGCGAGCGGGGAGCCGGGATTCATCACGTCGGTCATACCGCCTCCGCGGGAACGAATACGTCGGCGGTCATCTCAGTTTCCTCCGCGAAGCTTCGGGTCGAGCGCGTCACGCAGACCGTCGGCGACGAATGCGAACCCCAGCGTGGTGAGCGCGATCGCCCCGGTGGGGGCGAGCCACAGGTGGGACTTTCCCGGCACCTGCAGGAACTGGCTCGCATTGGCGATCAGCCGCCCCCACTCGGGCACGTCCGCCGGTACGCCGATGCCCAGATAGGACAGCGACGCCATCGCGACCACGGCCACGCCGATGCTGGTGAACGAGTACACGAAGACGGGCGCGATCGCGTTGGGCAGGATGTGCCGGATCACGATTCGACTGTTGCCCGCGCCGATGGAACGCGCGGCCTCGACGTACTCCGCCTCCCGCAGCGCGAGCATCTGCCCGCGCATGAGGCGACCGGTGGTGACCCACCCGAGCAGCACCAACGCGAGGATCACGGTCGTCACACCGTTCCCGAACACCCGGACTATGAGGATGGCGCCGACCAGGTAGGGGAAGGCCAGGAAGATGTCCATGATCCGGCTGATCACCGAGTCCCACGCCCCGCCCTTGAAGCCCGCCATCGAGCCGAGGGTGACGCCGACGATCATGGAACCGGCAACCGTACTGATGCCGACGATCATCGCGAGCCGGGTGCCGTAGATGATGCCCGAGTACAGGTCGCGACCCAGCACATCGGTGCCGAACCAGTGCGACGCGGACGGCGGTTGCAGCACGTTGAACAGGTTCTGCTCGAAAGGGTCGTAGGGCGTGATGATCGGCTCGATGATCGCGATGACCATCAGCAGTCCGACGATGCCGAGGCCGAGCATGGCGAGCTTGTTGCGCCGGTAGCGCCGCCAGATCTCGGCGAACTGCCCGATCGGCTTGGGCTCCGCGACGGGTACCGAGGGCTCCGGCGGGGGCGTGACCGTGCTCGGCAGACCGAATGCGCCTGCCGTGTCGGCAGGAGAGGTGGGCTGTGACGAGGTGGGCTGTGACGAGGTGGGCTGTGACGTGGAGGGATGGGTCATGGAGGGATCGCCTCGCTCAGTTCAGCCTGATCCGCGGGTCGAGATAGGCATAGAGGATGTCCACGATCAGGCTCAGCGCCACAAAGGTGACGACGCCGAACACAACGATCGCGATGATGACCGGCGCGTTGCTGTTCACGATGGCTCGCGACAGCAGGTAGCCCACGCCGTTGTACTGGAAGATCGTCTCGGTGATGATCGCTCCGCCGAACAGCGTGCCCAGCGAGATACCGACGTAGGTGACGACCGGGATCAGCGAGTTGCGCATCGCGTGCTTGCCGATGACCGCCCGCTCGGAAAGGCCCTTGGCGCGGGCCGTGCGGATGTAGTCCGCGCGTAGTACTTCGAGCATGGATCCGCGCATCAGCCGGGCGATGAAGGCCGCGTCGACGATCGCCAGGGTGAACGCCGGTAGCAGCACCTCCTGGTACCAGGGCACTTCCACGGTGAAACTTCGCGGCACCGACGGGAACGGGCCGATACCGGACACGTTGGCCACGAGCAGGATGCCGATCACGAACGGCGGAATGCCGATCAGGAGCGTCGTGGTGATCGTCACCAGCACGTCCCAGAACGAGTACCGCTTGATCGCCGCGATCACCCCCGCGATGACGCCGATGAGCACGTCGATGACTACCGCGACGACGGCGAGCCGCACCGTGTTGGGGATCGTGTTCGCGAGCAGCTCGGAGACCGGACGTCGCTGGTTGAAGTCGAGGCCGAAGTCACCGGTGACCATGTTTCCGAGATAGGTCACGAACTGCACCGGCAATGGCTGGTCCAGCCCGAACTTGGCCCGGTTCAGTGCCGCGATCTCCGGCGGCACGGTCTTCTCCCCGGTGGAGGAGAAGGGGTCACCGATCACGAAGGTGGCGATGAAGATGAGGAAGGTGGCGACAAGGACGACCAGGACGGCCTGGGCGCTGCGACGCAGGATGAATTTGCCCATGTGCGGCGGCTCCCGACAGCACGCGGCGGGGACCCGGGGACCTACGCCGGCCCCCGGGTCACTGCCAGGTGGTTACTTCAGGGTGATCTGGGACAGGGTCGGGTTCTCGAAGAAGTCCATCTTGACATTGCCGTACTTCGCCGTGTTCACCAGCCGGAACTGCTGGCGGGCGAACAGCGGGATGAGCGCCATGTCCTGGCCGATGGCGATCTTCTCGGCCTGCTTGTACAGGCCGTTGCGGGCCTGCTCGTCCGGCGTCGCGGCGGCCTTGGCCAGCAGCGCGTCGAACTCGGGATTGCTGTAACGACCGCGGTTGTCACCCTGGGCCGGATCGGCCGGGCTGGCCGCACCGATCGACGAGGTGGCCAGCAGCGGGGTGAGGAAGTTACCCGGGGTCGGGTAGTCCGCGCCCCATGCGGCCCGGAAGAGGCCGCTCGCGGCCGCCTGCTTCTCGTTCGTGAGCAGATCCTTGAACGGCACGCTGCTGTAGGTGACCTTCAGCCCGAGGTTGGTCTCCAGTTGCTGCTTGACCGCCGCGGTCCACTCCTCGTGGCCACCACCGGAGTTGAACTGGAAGTTGATCGCGGTGCCGGGCACCAGACCGGCCTTCTGAGCAAGCTCCTTGGCCGCAGCCGGGTCGTACCTGCAGGCATCGCAGACGCCGGCCTGGTACGCCCCGGTGAACGAGGCGGGCACCAGCGCGGTGGCCGGAACCTGCGCACCCTGGAACACGCCCTGGGCGATCGCGTTGCGGTCGATGGCCATCGAGACCGCCTTGCGGGCGTCGGGCGAGTTGAGCGGCGCGGTGGTGTCCATCGTCAGCAGGTAGTTGATCCCTGCCGTCTTCTTGGAGATCCACTGACCCTTGGGATCGTTGGCCGCACGGGCCTGGCTGAGCACCGGCGTGGGCATCCGCGCCCAGTCGAACTGGCCGTTGTTGAAGCCGTTGTACTCGGTCTGGGAACCGCCGCTGGCAGCCGTGATCGTGATCTCGACGCCGTCGAGGTTGGCCTTCGGGCCCGCCCCGTAGGTGTCGTTGCGGACCAGCTTGATGCCGACGTCGTGCTGCCACGGGCCATCCATCTTGAACGGGCCGTTGCCGATCGGCTGGTCGTTGTACGCCTTGTTGTCCGCGCCACCGGCCACAGTGGGCACCGGGCTCATCACGGGGTGCACGGTGCGCAGCACGAACTCGCAGTCGGGCTTGGTCAGCGTGACCTTGAGCGTGTTCGGGTCGGTGGCGTCGACGCCCGAGAACGTGGTGGCGCTACCGGCCTGGAGTTCGCTGTAGCCCTGCACCTCGTCGAGGTGGTAGGAGACGTCCGAGGCCGAGTTCTTCGCGGCGGTGCGGTCCCAGCCGCGCTTGAACGCGGCGGCGTCGACCACCTCGCCGTTGGAGAACGTCGTGCCCGGCTTGAGGTTGAACGTCCACTGGGAGCAGTCGGCGTTGGGTGACCAGGTGTTCGCGACTCCGGGGATCACGTCACCGTTGGGCTCGACGTTCACCAGGCCGGTGAACAGTGCCTTGTTGACCAGCGTGCCCTCGGACTCCTGGACGTTGTACGGGTCGATGGCGGTGGGCTCGACGATGCCCAACCGGAAGACGCCGCCGGGCTTGCCGGGCACCACCGGCAGGTCGGCGGTCTCCGGGAACCCGACCGAAGGCTGTGCGTTCGCGCCCGCATTCGTGCCCTGGTTGCTCTGCTGGGTGCACCCGGCGAGCACGATGCCCGCCACCGCCGTCAGCGCGATGACCGACAGCCCTGCCTTCGATCTCCTCATCGATAACCCCGATCTCAGATTTGCTGGGGTGGTCCTCATCGGACGGCCCCTTGATTTGTGGCAGTGAGCGCCGCCCATGTTCGCGGGACGCGCACACCGAGTTACAGCACCCTAGGAACCATCGAGCTACCCCGTCACGACCGTCCCAGTTACCGTGACCAAAGGGTGACCAGAAGGCGAATACAGCGACACTGCGTGATTACCTGTCAGTAACTAAGCCCTATCAGGGCACGAAGTCAACTGGTGGGAGCACGCCAGCGTTCGGCACCCGACACGGGTCCCGTACCGAGCGGTCCCGGACCGATGCCCGTCGCGGCGTCCGCGGCAGCGGTGCTGACCACGAGGGTGACGGGCTGGAACAGCGGCAGTACCGGCATCTGCTGCCAGAGCAGCCGCTCCACGACGGCCACGGTGTTCGGTCTCGGCGACCCGGACAGCAGCTCGTCGAACAGGGGCTGCATGGCGGGGAAACAGAACCCGGTAGGAGAGGCAGGCGGGTTCGCGAGCGCCGCCGAGGGTTGCGGGCATCCGTAGTCCGAGGACAGTTCCGTGCCCGGATCGCCGCCGACGGTGCGCGGGAGCACCATCAGATCCACCCGGACGCCACCGCCGGGTGCGCTCGGGATCGCGGGCGGCGTCGGGGTCGGGGTGGCCGTCGGCGTCGGGGTCGGGGTGGCCGTCAACGTCGGCGTCGGCGTCGGCGTCGGCGTCGGCGTTGATGAGCTGCGTGGCACCG
>JBKJPD010000125.1:0-4137 GCA_046595345.1 Pseudonocardia sp. | reverse complement strand
CTCAGCTGTCGGTCGAGGTCGTCGATGTTGCGGTTGTCGTTTCGGGCTGAGTCGCGCACACGTTCGTACCGCCTCGCGGCTCGACGGACGGCGGGGCCGGGACGGACGGCGGGGTCGTGCTGGGGGTGTACTGCGAGACAGGGGTGGCCGGGAGGCGTTCGGCTTGCTGCTGCGGCGACTCGCGCGCCGTGTCGAGGGCGAGCAGGGCGCTGTGGTGCCTGACGTCGTTGCAGTCGAGGTCGCTGGAGGCGACGGTGGATCCGGTCATGGCGATGACCAGGACAGCGCTCAGCGATGCGGCAAGCGAAGCCGCGCGGGTGCATGTGCGCATGAGAGCCCGGGGTCCTCTCGGGTGGACTTGCCGCCGTGGGGGAGCGTCGGCTTGTCCCTATTTATTCTCTTCGGCCGTCCACATCGTTACTGCGCGTCAGAATTCGCTTTGGAAGTTCCTCCGGACGGCGGCGCGCGTACCGCCGTCCGGATACATCAGCCGCGCCGCAGCACAGGGCGCAGCGCATCGAGCACGGAAGGGTCGTCGATCGTGGAGGGCACCGGCTCGTCGACGCCGTCGGCGATCCCGCGCATCGTCTTGCGCAGGATCTTTCCGGAGCGGGTCTTGGGCAGGGCCGCCACGACCGCGACGTCCTTGAGCGAGGCCACCGCCCCGATCTGTCCGCGCACGAGCTGAACGAGTTCGGCGCGCAGCTCGTCCTCGTCCCGGTCGACGCCTGCCTTGAGCACGACGAAACCGCGGGGGACCTGGCCCTTCATCTGGTCAGCGACGCCGATCACCGCGCATTCGGCGACGTCGGGGTGGCTGGCGAGCACCTCCTCCATGCCTCCGGTGGACAGCCGGTGCCCGGCCACGTTGATCACGTCGTCGGTGCGGCCCATGACGAACACGTAGCCGTCGGCGTCGACGTGCCCGCCGTCGCCGGTGAGGTAGTAGCCGTCGAACGCCGACATGTAGGAGTTGATGAACCGCTCGTCGTCGTTCCACAGCGTCGGCAGGGAGCCGGGCGGCATCGGGAGCTTGACGACGATTGCGCCGTCGGTGCCGGGTTCGACGGGCTTGCCTCCCGCGTCGAGCACCTGCACGTCCCAGCCGGGCAGCGGCACCGTCGGCGAGCCGGGCTTGACGGCCAGCAGTTCGATGCCCACCGGGTTGGCCACGATCGGCCAGCCGGTCTCGGTCTGCCACCAGTGGTCGATCACCGGGATGCCCAGCATTTCCGACGCCCAGCGGTAGGTCTCGGGATCCAACCGCTCACCCGCGAGGAACAGATATCTGAGTTTCGAGAGGTCGTAGTCGGCGAGGAGCAACCCGTTCGGGTCCTCCTTCTTGATCGCCCGGAATGCCGTGGGGGCGGTGAACATGGCTTTGACGCCGTGCTCGGCGATGACCCGCCAGAACTGCCCCGCGTCGGGTGTGCCGACGGGCTTTCCCTCGTAGAACACGGTGGTGGCACCGGCGAGCAGCGGCGCGTACACGATGTAGGAGTGCCCGACCACCCACCCGACATCGGACGCGGTGAAGATCGTCTCGCCGGGTCCGACGTCGTACACGTTGGGCATCGACCAGTTCAGGGCCACCGCGTAGCCGCCGCCGTCGCGCACGACGCCCTTGGGCTTCCCCGTCGTGCCTGAGGTGTAGAGGATGTAGAGCGGGTCGGTCGCCTTGACCGGCACACAGTCGGCGGGCGTCGCGGCCCCCATGGCCACGACCCAGTCCACGTCGTTCTCGCCCATCGAGGCCTCGACCTGCGGACGCTGCAGGATCACCTGCTTCGCCGGCTTGTGCTGCGCGAGCTCGATCGCCTTGTCCAGCAGGGGCTTGTACTCGATGATCCGTTTGCCCTCGATGCCGCAGGATGCCGAGACGATCACCACCGGCGTGGCGTCGTCGATGCGGACCGCGAGCTCCTTGGGGGCGAACCCGCCGAAGACCACCGAGTGCACCGCGCCGATGCGGGCGCAGGCAAGCATCGCGACGGCGGCCTCGGGCACCATCGGCAGGTAGATCACCACGCGGTCGCCCGCGCCGACCCCGAGCCCGGCCAGCACGCCCGCGAACAGCGCGACCTCGTCGCGGAGCGCCGCATAGCTGTAGGTGCGCTGCGTGCCGGTGACGGGGGAGTCGTAGATCAGCGCGGAATGCTCACCGCGCCCCGCGTCGACGTGCCGGTCCAGGGCGTTGTGGCAGACGTTGAGCTCGCCGTCGGGGAACCACCGGTAGAACGGCGGCCGCGACGCGTCGAGCGCCCGCGTCGGGGCGACGTGCCAATCGATCGTCTCCGCCGCCTGGAGCCAGAAGGCCTCCGGATCGTCCGTGCTGGCTCGGAAGACGTCCTCGTACGTGCCCACGGGGCCTCCTTGCCGTCGTCGGATGCGCTCGCTCGTGACAGTAAACGGTGACCGGACCGCAACGCGGAGCTGCCCCTGCCGGGCCCGATGTGCACCTGCCCGGGTGGTCAGGCTGCGCGCCGTACCGATGCCCGGGTACACCTGATAGAGCTACCGCACGCCGGGCGGCACCGTCGACGTCCGCGGCCTCACCGGGAACCCGTGCCAGAGCGACACCGCTCCCGTCCGCGTGGTGGTCAGCGGTGGCTGACGCGGCCCTCAGCCCGAACTGAACGTCGTGGTCGGAGTGTGCGACCGGGTGGTGGTGGCGGCGTCAGGATCGGTTCATGACGGCCGGCGGCCGAGGCGGCCCAACGGGCCGCGCCTCTTGCGTTCGGCCTCCTCGACGACGGCGATCGGGCCGGTCGGGGTGTCTTCACGGTCGAGCCGGTCGATCACCCAATCGACGGCCAGCGAGCCGGGGGACACGCCGCGCTCCTCGGCGATCCGGCGCAGCTGCTCGATCCGCAGCGCGGGCAAACGGAGCTGGAAGACCTGGGCAGACCCGAAGCGTCCGGTGAGTTCGGTGGCGTCGGGGTCCGACTGGGGCGCGAGCGCGGCCAGATAGGAGTCGAGCTCCGGGTCGTGGGCCGCCAGATCGGCTGCGGCGGTCGGTGCGGAACTGCGATGACGCGAGCGGCGGCGGTCGGAAGCCATGCGATGAGCGTACGGCGCCGGGACCGGTCAGTCGGTGAGCGCGAAACCGGCCTCGGTGACGGCGGCAGCGATCTCGGCCCGGCTGACCACGCGGTCGGCCAGCACGGTGACTGCGCCGCTGTCGAGCTGCACGTCGACCGTGCTGACGCCGTCGATCTCGGACACCTCCTCGGTCACCGACAGAACGCAGTGCTGACAGGTCATGCCGGTGACGGTGACCTGGGTGCGGAACGGGGCGTCTACGGACATGGTGAGCCTCCTGATATCTGTGGCCAGATCGTCGCAGAGAAGGTGCTGGGCCCTGCGAGCGGCCTTCTCCAGGTATACCCATGGGGGTACTGCTCGGCGCCGATCGTGCATGTTCGTTCCGTCACCGATTCTTACGCCACTCACCCGGGCAGAGGGCTGCGGCGGGACCGCGCGGTAGGTAACGTCACGGTCACGGTCACGGGGGTGGTCGTGAAGTATTCCCGGGGAGATGCCAATGAGCGGTATCGGCAGCACGCGCCAGTACATCGGTGGGGGCCGGGTCGCGACCGGCTCGATCCCGAATCAGCGGTCGGCCGCGGACGCGTACCGCATCTCGGACGACCAACTTCACCGGGCGCGCATGGTGGTCGCCCGTAACTCCGGCGATTCCGACGATCTCCGGCAACTGCTCGACATGCTCGGGCTCATCTCGGCCAATCCGGATCAGCCACCGCCGGTCAGCTGCTGAGCCGCACGCGGACCACCCGTGGAGGTCCTCAGCGCGGCTGTGACCTGCGGCTGCGTCGACCCGACCCCCCGGATGCAGGACGGTCCGCGGGCCTGCCCTATGCTTAGTTGGCTCCCAACGGACAGTCGTTGAGGCCGACGGTCTCCTTAGGGTGATCCAAGTCCCCATCGTCTAGTGGCCTAGGACTCCGCCCTTTCAAGGCGGCAACACGGGTTCGAACCCCGTTGGGGGTACGTAGTACTGTAGTAAATGCACGAAGCAAGGCCCAGTGGCGCAGTTGGTTAGCGCGTCGCCCTGTCACGGCGAAGGTCGCGGGTTCGAGTCCCGTCTGGGTCGCTCCACCAGGTGTCCGACGTATG
>JBKJPD010000505.1:0-2697 GCA_046595345.1 Pseudonocardia sp. | reverse complement strand
CGACGCCGGCACCTGAACGAAACGGAGAACGCGTGTCCGCACAGAACCCGATCATCGCTGTCACCGGCGCTTCCGGCGCTGGGACGACGTCGGTGATGCGTACCTTCGAGCAGATCTTCCGGAGGGAACACATCGACGCGGCGTTCGTCGAGGGTGACAGCTTCCATCGCTTCGACCGCGCTGAGATGAAGGAGCGGATGAGCGAGGCTCTGGACCAGGGGGATCACAGCTTCAGTCATTTCGGGCCGGAGTCGAATCTGTTCGAGGAGATCGAGGAGCTGTTCCGGCTCTACGGTGAGACCGGTAGCGGGAAGGTGCGCCGGTATCTGCACGATGAGGTTGAGGCTGCACCGTATGGGCAGGCGCCTGGCACGTTCACTCCGTGGGTGGATCTGCCGCGGGGTTCGGAGTTGTTGTTCTATGAGGGTCTGCATGGTGCGGTCACGACGGATAAGGTGAATGTCGCCCAGCATGCGGACTTGTTGATCGGTGTGGTGCCGGTCCTGAACTTGGAGTGGATTCAGAAGCTGCGGCGGGACAAGGCGCAGCGGGGGTACACGACCGAGGCGGTGACGGAGACGATCCTGCGTCGTATGCCGGATTATGTGAACTATATCTGTCCGCAGTTCTCGCAGACTCATGTGAACTTTCAGCGGGTGCCGGTGGTTGACACGTCTAATCCGTTTATTGCGAGGACGATCCCGTCGGCTGATGAGTCGATGTTGGTGATCCGGTTCGCCCGGCCGCAGGGCATTGATTTCCCGTATCTGTTGTCGATGTTGGATAACTCGTTCATGTCGCGGCCGAATACGATCGTGTGTCCTGGGGGCAAGATGGACTTGGCGATGCAGTTGATTTTCACGCCGATGGTCTGGCGGTTGATGGAGCGGCGCAAGACCGCGCTCGGGCTCGGCTGAGCACCCCGGCGCCATGGCGCCGACCCGGGCGGGCGGCCGGGACGTGTCATCCGAGCCCGTCAGCCCAGCGGGTCGGACGGTGAATTGAGGATCCGCTCGGTGAGCTTCTGCGACTGCGGTGGCACGCCTTTCGCCTCGGCATCGAGGCCCGCTGCTCGTGCCTGGTCCAGTACGGAGCGCAGCACGAGTGCGCCGGTGGTATCGATGCGGCCCAGCCGGGCCAGATCGACCACGAGGCGCTCTGCCTGCGGGTGTTCGGCCAGTGCGTCGAGCAAGGCGGTATCGAGTCGTTGGGCCGTGCCGAACCAGAGCACGCCCCGTGGGGTGAACGTCAGCGTCCCGTCGACGGACTGCACGTCGATGTCGAGCTGCAGCGCCCGCCAGAGGAACACCGCAACCGACAGACCGATCCCGATCAGCACGGCGATGTCCAGGCGTGGGGCCAGCAGCACGGTCGCGAGGAAGGTTCCCCAGGCGATGACGGCCTGGGGAACCGAGACGCGCCACAGCCGGAACAGCGGGCGGAACCTCATGAGGTTGACCACCGCGACGATGACGATCGTGCCGAGAACCGCGAGGGGCAGGGGCTCGAGCACCGTGGCGAACGGCAGGAAAGCCAGCACGGTGAGCCCGGTGATCCCGCCCGCGAGGCGGGTCCTCGCCCCGGACATGCGGTTCACCGAACTGCGGGAGAACGATCCGCCGCACGGCATGCCCCCGAAAGCCGCCGCAGCGAGGTTGGCGACGCCCTGGCTGATGAACTCGCGGTCCGCGCTCCACCGGGCCCGGTCCTCGGTGGCGAACCGACGCGAGATCGACGCCGCCTCGGTGAACCCGATGAGTGCGATCAGCAACCCCGAGAGCAGCAGCGAGGGGATCTTGTCGAAGGGGATCTCAGCCACCGTGAACGGCGGGAATCCTGCCGGGATGGAATCGACGATCGGGCCGGAGTAGACGCCGAGCGCGGAGACGGCGATGCCCAGCACGGCCGCGACCAGAACTCCGGGAAAGAGCGGATGCAGGCGGCGGCCACCGATGATCACGGCGGCGGCGGCGGCAGAGATCGCGACCGCCGCGAGATTCCACGCTCCGGGATGGGCCAGCGACCAGGCAGCATCGACGATCTCGCTCTGGAACGGGGGCGGCGGGACGCCCAGCGCCTTGGAGATCTGGGACCCGGCGATGAGCACCGCCGCGGCCGGTACGAACCCCAGCAGCATCGGCTGCGACATCAGGTAGGCGATCCACCCTGCCTTCACCACCCCCAACAACACCCGGACCACACCCACGATCAGGGCAAGGGCCAGACCCAACCCCAGGTACTCCGGGCTTCCGGGTGTCGCCATCGTGCTGAGTGCGCCGAAGGTCAGCAATGCTGTGATCGCCACCGGGCCCGTCTGCAGGTAGGGGGACGAGGCGAACACCGCGGCGAGTATCGGCGGCACGGCTCCGGCGTAGAGCCCGACGACCGGATCCATGCCTGCGAGTTCGGCGTAGGCCAGCGACTGGGGGATTCCGACCATCGCCACGCTGACCCCCGCGATGGCGTCACGCGGAACCGACCGACGCCAGGGCGACTTGTCGGAGGGCGCCGCACGGTCCGATCCGGGCCGGATCACATCCACGCCCACTCCTGCCTGTCCGGGGCTTTAGTCCGGACAGTGTGCACGGACACAGCGCTGCTCGTCCACGGCGCGACCATACGGTGAGTGGATCGCGGTCATACGGTGAGTGGATCAGGAAGCGGGCGACCGGTCACCCGAGCGCCAGAGCGGCGGCG
>JBKJPD010000358.1:0-3055 GCA_046595345.1 Pseudonocardia sp. | reverse complement strand
GGCGCCCCTCGCGCGCCACCATCGGGCTCAGGATTGATCCGGCCTCGAAGCCGCGTATCGAGGGCGACATGGTGGCGCTGGGGGGTCACGCGGACACGATCGCGGCGTCGGTGGCGGGTTCTGCTTCGGCGGTCGAGGTGGCGCATTCGACCTGGCAGGGTTTGGCCGCGAACGAGCAGGATCTACGCCGTAGCGAGGAGCGGGCAAATGGAGGACGGCATGACGCAATGTAGTTGCATTGGGCATGCGGGGCTCGCGGGCGCGCTCTGAGGACCGATATTTCGGTATTCGAACCTAACCGATACGAATTTTCGGGGGTGCTGGCCGTGCTGGGTGGGCCAAAGGCGCAGAGGTCGCCGTGCCGATCAGGAGAACGCTCTCAGAATTCCAGCGCCAGCACGACGGCCATGATGACGAGCGCCACGCCACTCAGGAGATCGGAGCGAATGCGAACGACGTGGGCGAGGGCTCGTCCGACGTATAGTCCGGCGAACGACATCAGGGCTGTGATAGCAGCGAAGATCAAGGCCGAGAGCACCGCGGGGAATCCGAGCAACCCCAGGGTCGTGCCGGCGAGCAGATTATCCAGGCTCAGTGTCAGGGGAATTCCGAAAAGCGCCCACGGATGGTCGAGTTCGTCCGGTGCATCGGTCCGTAAGGCGCGGATCAAGAGGTACAAACCGTACCCGCCCAGCAGGCTCGGCCCCAGATACTGGGCGATCGGGCCGATCACCTGGCCGAAATACTGCCCGAGCAGAAGCCCGACCAGTGGCGCCAAGCCGTCCCAGATCCCGAACATCAAGGCGACTTGTACGGCGCGGCCACGACTGAACGGAAGCGTCCCGAGTGCGATCGACACCCGGAAGTTATCCAAGCTCAGGGTAAACCCGAGGACGATGATACCCCAGATCATGTGGTCGACAATTGCTGCAGCGGAGCTCGGGCCATTCGATGAAAGTTCTCGCGACAGTCGTCCCGAGTTGCAGTCGGTGCGGGCAAGTCACTGATCCACGTAATCACCGTCGTCAGCGGCCCCGCCAAGTCCGCGACCATGTCGTTGTCGGGCCTACCCCCGAACAAGCCAACACGATCTCGCAATGCTCGGCAAGAGCCCGTGTGGACTTTCGCCCGACGCATCCATCGTACCAAGTGCCCTCGCTCCTGTGCGGTCGCTGTTAACTCGGTCAGCGGCCATCCTGTCCGAGTCATACGGGCAGACTAGTACACCATCGCAAAAATCCTCCGGCGTCTGGATAACGTGGCTTCGAGAGCTTGGGCTTCCGGCGTAGGTCCAGCGGAAGGGTGTGGCCGTGCGGTCGTAGGCGGGAAGAACCGAGGATGTTCGGCCTCGGTGGTCCGCGAGGTGTGCGACGACCCGTTGTCCACGATAAGGAGGCCGCGGTGTGGGATGGCCTGGTTGATTTCGGCCAGAAATCCGATGAACGGGACGGAGTCGTCGCGCTCGACGATCCGCCTCAGCACCTTCGAGTTCCGCACTTCCCCGGTCACCGGGGTACGCCGATATCTCGCTGTTCGGGGTCTATGTCGGTTCGACGATCTCGCGCTGCTTCGCCCGCACCCTCGGATCGGTGTCACGTGGGCGGATCGGTGGGCCGCAGGGCAGGATATGACGGGTGAGCGCTCCCCAGTCCCCGCTGTTCGGCTCCGTCGCGGATGTGGCCCAGCGCCTCGCTGACGTCGGCTATCTAACCTCGACGGCGGTCGCGACCACCGTCTACCTCGCCGATCGGCTGGGCAAGCCGCTGCTCGTCGAGGGCCCCGCCGGAGTCGGCAAGACCGAGCTGGCCAAAGCTGTGGCGGAGGCCACCGGCTCCGGTTTGGTGCGGCTGCAGTGCTACGAGGGCATCGACGAGGCTCGCGCGCTCTACGAGTGGAACCACGCCAAGCAGTTGCTGCGGATCACCGCCGGACAGGGCGCCGAGTCCTGGGACGAAACCCGCGACGACGTGTTCTCCGAGGAATTCCTGCTCCCGCGCCCACTACTCACCGCGATCCGCCGCGCCGAGCCGACGGTGCTACTCATCGACGAGATGGACAAGGCTGACGTGGAGGTCGAGGGCCTGCTGCTGGAGGTCCTCAGCGACTTCGCCGTCACCGTCCCCGAGCTCGGGACCATCGTGGCCACCCGCAAGCCGTTCGTGGTGCTGACCTCCAACGCCACCCGCGAGCTCAGCGAGGCCCTCAAGCGCCGCTGCCTGTTCCTGCACCTGGACTTCCCCGACGCCGAGCTCGAGCGGCGCATCCTGGCCAGCCGGGTGCCCGACCTGCCCGAGGCGCTGGCCGAGCAGCTCGTGCGGACCATGCGCGTGCTGCGCGGGATGCAGCTCAAGAAGCTGCCCTCGGTGGCGGAGACCATCGACTGGGGCCGAACGCTGCTGGCCCTGGGCCTGGACACCCTCGACGACGCCGCCGTGCGGTCCACCCTGGGCGTGGTGCTCAAGCACCAGAGCGACCAGCTCCGGGCGGCCGGCGAGCTGCGGCTCAACTAGTGGCCAGCCGCCCGTCCTGGCTCGCCGACGAGCGCCCGGCTGCGCCGCACGGCCTGCCCGGTCACCTCGTCTCCTTCGTCGAGGCGCTGCGCTCGCGGGGCATCGGGGTCGGCCCGTCGGAGACCGTCGACGCCGGACGGGTCATGGAGGTCCTCGACCTGCTCGACCGCGAGGCGCTGCGGGAGGGCCTGGCCGCCGCCCTGCTGCGCCGCGCCACCCACCGCCGCACCTACGACAGCCTGTTCGACCTGTGGTTCCCCGCCGTCATCGGCGAGCGGTTCGTCGGGGGAGCGGACGCGGTGGACACCGAGCTGCCGCGCGACGAGGACGGCGACGTCGATCTCGACGCCGTGCGCGACCTGCTCGCCGAGCTCCTGGCCGAGGGCTCCGCCCGGTCCCGCGGGCTCAGCCGCATGCTCGCCCGCGAGGTCGCCGAGCAGCTCGGCCGCTACGAGACGCGCTCCGGTCCGTCCTTCTCGGCCTACCAGGCGCTGCGCGACATCTCCCCGGACACGCTGCTCGCCCGGATCCTCGAGGCCCTGCTC
>JBKJPD010000031.1:0-4981 GCA_046595345.1 Pseudonocardia sp. | reverse complement strand
GTGCTGCGGTTTCTGGAGGGGCTCGACGTCGCGGCCACGGCCGCGGCGCTGGGCTGCACCGAGGGCACTGTCAAGAGCCAGACCAGCCACGGGCTCGCCGCCCTGCGAGCCGTGCTCGGCGACTCGCTCGACGACCTGAGACCCGCGGGATGAGGAGGGGAACATGATCGACGACGACCGGCTCGGGGAGCTGTTCCGCTCCGCGGCGTCCGACGCGGCCGCGCCACCGGCCTTCGACCACTCCGACGTGGTGACGGCGTCGCGGCGCAGCACGGCCCGGCGCCGTGGGGCGGTCACCGGTGCGCTGGGGGTGCTCGCTTTCGTCGGGATCGGCGCCGCGGTGGTGCTGCCCGGGTCCGGAGGGGTGGCGTCCACGGCGTCGACACCCTTCGTGGCGTCCGACGTCGCGGCGCGCAGGGAGGCTGCACCTGCCCTGCCCGCCCCCGCTCCCATGCAGGCGGCCGAAGGAGCCCCCGCGGCTGCGGCCGATGCAGGCGTGCTGCCGCTCGGCCCCGGCACCGGGCCGTGCGCCGACCGGCAGGACCCCGCCCTGCGGGCGCTGGTGGAGCAGGTGATGCCGGAGGTCGTCGGGGCGTCTGCGGCCGTCACCACCGACGAGTGCCGGCCCGGCGGCGAACGCGGTGTCAGCGTCGAGGTCGGTGACGGTGCCGCGGCAGGGTTGCTGACCGTCATCTACCGGCCGCCCGGTGCGTCGGTGTCACTCGCGCCCGGGGCCGTCAGCGCGCCGACCGTGTCGGGTGGCACGGTGATCGCGGGTCTCCGGTCGGCCGCGCCCGGCGGTGCCGTCCCGTTCGAGGGGCGCCTCGCCGCCGTCGCCGCCTTCCTGGCGCATCGCCTCTGAGCCCGACACGCGAGGATGGGGCAGTGGGTACGGCCAAGGGTGAGCGGCGGCGGCAGGAGCTGGTGCGGGCTGCCGCGGAGTTGTTGCGCTCCGGCGGGTTCGAGGCCGTGCGGCACCGGGCCGTCGCCGACAAGGCCGGGCTGCCGCTCGCCTCCACCACCTACTACTTCGCCTCCCTCGACGATCTGGTCACCGCCGCGGTGGAACACACCAGCCGGGAGGAGCTCGCCGAGGGTCGCGAGCAGCTCGGTGATCTCGTGGACTCGACGGCAGGCACCCTCGCGCTCGTCGAACTGGTGCTCGACCAGCTGCTCGGCCCGGAATCCCGTGACGGCGGGCTCGACGCGGTGGTGCTGCGCTACGAGCGCCTCGTCGGCGCGGGCCGCAGGCCCTACCTCGCGCCGCTGATGCGGGAGCTGCGCGGCGAGCTGGACGCGTTGCTCGCCGCGATCCTGGTGCGTTCCGGGCGCCCGCTCGACGCCGTGGCGCTGCGCGACCTCGTCTCGCTGGTCGACGGCGTCGTCATCAGCGCGCTCATCGAGGCCGATCCCGACCCCCGCGCCGCTGCCCGCGAGGTGCTGCTCCGCATCCTGTGATGTGGGCAGCCTGTGATTTGGGCAGCCTGCGAGCGGCCGGTAAGCTATCCGAACGTGATCCCCAACGTGCTGGCCGCCCGATATGCGAGCCCGGCGCTCGTCCGCCTCTGGTCGCCCGAGTACAAGATCGTGCTGGAGCGGCAGCTGTGGATCGCGGTGCTCCGGGCCCAGCGCGACCTCGGCGTCGAGGTTCCCGCCGGTGTCGTCGAGGACTACGAGCGGGTCGTGGAGCAGGTCGATCTCCCGTCCATCGCCGCCCGCGAGCGTGTCACCCGCCACGATGTGAAGGCCCGCATCGAGGAGTTCAACGCCCTCGCCGGCCACGAGCACGTCCACAAGGGCCTGACCAGCCGGGACCTCACCGAGAACGTCGAGCAGTTGCAGATCCGGCTGTCCCTCGCGCATGTGCGCGACCGTTCCGTCGCCGTACTGGCCCGGCTGGCCCGCCGGGCGGCGGAGAACGCCGAGCTGGTGATGGCCGGGCGCAGCCACAACGTCGCCGCGCAGGCCACCACGCTGGGCAAGCGGTTCGCGAGCGCTGCCGACGAGCTGCTCGTCGCCTTCGGGCGGCTGGAGGACCTGCGCGCCCGCTACCCGCTGCGCGGCATCAAGGGCCCGATGGGCACCGCGCAGGACATGCTCGACCTGCTCGGCGACGCCTCGCGGCTGGCTGATCTCGAAGCGCGGGTCGCCGCGCATCTCGGCTTCGCGGGAACCCTGACGAGCGTCGGCCAGGTCTACCCGCGCTCGCTGGACTTCGACGTGCTCAGCGCGCTCGTCCAGCTGGCGGCCGGGCCGTCGTCGCTGGCCACGACGATCCGGCTGATGGCGGGTATCGAGCTCGCCACCGAGGGTTTCCAGCCCGGCCAGGTCGGCAGCTCGGCGATGCCGCACAAGATGAACTCGCGCAGCACCGAGCGGATCAACGGGATGATGGTGCTGCTGCGCGGCTACGCCGGGATGGCCGGCGAGCTCGCCGGGTCGCAGTGGAACGAGGGCGACGTCTCCGACTCGGTCGTCCGCCGCGTCGCGTTGCCGGATGCGTTCTTCGCCCTCGACGGCCTGTTCGAGACCACGCTCACGGTGCTCGACGAGTTCGGTGCCTACCCCGCCGTGATCGCCCGCGAGCTCGACCGATACCTGCCCTTCCTCAGCACGACCGCCGTGCTGATGGCCGCCGTGCGGGCCGGCGTCGGCCGGGAGACCGCCCACGAGGTGATCAAGGAGCACGCCGTCGGCGTCGCACTCGCCATGCGGGAGAAGGGCCAGTCCGACAACGACCTCGTCGCCCGGCTCACCGGCGACGAGCGGCTCGGGCTCCCCGCGGGCCTGCTCGACGGCCTGCTGGCTGATCCGCTGCGGTTCACCGGTGCGGCCACGGCTCAGGTCGCGGCCGTCGTCGAGCGGGTCCGGGAGATCGTCGACGCCCATCCCGTTGCCGCCGCGTACACCCCCGGAACCATTCTGTGAGAGGACACGGCCTGTGAAGCTCGTGCACAGCGGCAAGGTCCGCGATCTCTACTCCGACGGTGACGACCTGATCCTTGTCGCGTCCGACCGGCTCTCGATCTACGACGTCGTGCTCCCGACGGCCGTGCCGGACAAGGGTGCGGTACTCACCCGGCTGTCGCTCTGGTGGTTCGACCGGCTCGCCGACCTCGTCCCGCACCACGTCATCTCCGCGACCGACGTGCCGGTCGAGTTCGCCGGGCGCGCGGTCCGCTGCAAGCGGCTGGAGATGCTGCCCGTGGAGTGCATCGCCCGCGGCTACCTCGCCGGGCTGGGGCTCAAGGAGTACCAGCGCAACGGCACGGTGTCGGGGATCGCGCTGCCGCTCGGGCTCGTCGAGGGCTCGAAGCTGCCGTCGCCGATCTTCACGCCGACCACCAAAGCGCCGGTCGGCGAGCACGACGAGTTCATGACGTTCGACGAGGTGGTCGCCATGCTCGGCGCGCCGCGCGCCGCGCAGTTGCGCGACCTGACGCTGGCCGTCTACACCCGCGGGGCGCAGACCGCGGCGGCCAACGGCATCCTCGTCGCCGACACCAAGCTGGAGTTCGGCCTCGACGCGGCGGGCGGGATCGTGCTCGGTGACGAGGTACTCACGCCCGACTCGTCGCGGTTCTGGCCCGCCGCGGACTGGGAGCCGGGGCGCCCCCAGTTCTCCTTCGACAAGCAGTACGTGCGCGACTGGTCCGCGGGCCTGGACTGGGACCGGACCCCGCCCGGCCCTGAGGTGCCCGCCGAGGTCGTCGCGGCCACCCGCGCCCGCTACGTCGAGGTTTACCAGCGCATCACCGGGAACGACTGGTAACCGCCGTTGCCGCAGCACGTGGGCGTAGGCCGCCGTTCATCCGTGGGTGCGTTCATTATCCCATGGCTGCGCAGCTGATCGTCTCCCTCTCCGGGTTGTCCGACGATTCGCCGGAATCGCTGCATCGCGGTGCCGAGTTCACGGCCGAGCTGGACGCGCGCGGCGTGCCGGTGTCGCAGCTGTTCCGGCCGCGCGGCTCCGCGGGCCCCACCGTGCCGGACTCGCCGCTGGCCCGCTTCCTGCACGAACGCCGCGACGCCGGTGACGCCGTGGTGTTGCACGGCTACGACCACACCGCCGACCCGATCGGCTACTGGCAGACCTCGGCGCTGGCGCGGGTGGGTCGTCGCGCGGAGTTCGCGGCACTGCCCCGGCACGAGGCCGGGCTGCGGCTCACGGCGGCGCGGCGCACGCTCACCGCGATCGGCCTGCGCACCGAACTGTTCGTGCCGCCCCGCTGGCTGGCCTCGGCGGGCACCGTGGAAGCGCTGCAGGAACAGGGCTTCGGAGTGCTCGCCGACGAGCACGGGATACGGATCCTGAACGGGCCCGCCGCGGGCACCGTGGTCCGCGCCCGGGTGCTCGGCTTCCGGGTCTCGGGGGAGCGCCGCCCGGTCGCCGACGACCAGAAGGCAGCGGAGTCCTGGCGCGGGCGGGTGCTGCTGGCCGAGGTCGCGCGCACCGCCCGCCGCGCGGGTTCGGTGCGCATCAACGTTCGGGCCAAGGACCTGCGCCACCCGGCCCGTCGGGACGCGGCGCTGGCTGCGGTCGACGCCGCACTGGCTCTCGGCGCGGTCCCCGGCACATACCGCCCGACCGCGGTGCCGGCCGCAGCCTGACCCGCGCGAGTTGCCGGGCCGGGCCGCGGTCATGACCTGACCGGACCGGAACCGGGTACCCCCGAGCACCGACCATTACCCGTTCGGGCAGCCTCACGGAGTCGGCACCCGGGTACCAACCGTGTTCGCCGTAGGCTCAGCATCGTGGCGAGAGTGGTGGTGGACGTGATGCCCAAGTCGGAGATCCTCGATCCGCAGGGCCAGGCCGTCGGGCGTGCGCTCGTACGGCTCGGGATCAGCGGTGTGGCCGACGTGCGGCAGGGCAAGCATTTCGAGCTCGACGTGGACGATGAGCTCGACGACGAGACGCTGCACCGCATCGCGGGTCAGCTGCTCGCGAACCCGGTGATCGAGGACTGGGTGGTGACCC
>JBKJPD010000583.1:0-4046 GCA_046595345.1 Pseudonocardia sp. | reverse complement strand
GAAGTCCGACGGCGAGACGATCTGGTGGTTCTCCGACACCGACGGCGACGAGTTCGGCCATTGGGTGAGCGAGCCGTACGCCGGCCTTCCCGACGGCACCACGGCAGCGCCCGCGGTTCCCGGCGTCGAGGACGGCTACCCGGCGGGCCTGGATGTAGGTCGCACGGTGGTCGTCGCCGGCACGTCCACCGACGGCGGCACGAAGATCTGGCTGCGCCGCGGGGACAGCCCGGCCGAGGTGGTCTACGCGCACGCCGAGGACGCCGGCGTCGGCGCCCTGTCCGAGGACGAGACGCTGCTCGCGATCAGCCACTCCGAGCACGGCGACTCGCGGCACCCTTCGGTGCGGGTGCTGCGGCTCTCCGACGGCGCCACGGTCGCCGAGAAGTCCGACGGCGAGGGCAGGGGGCTGACCCCACTCGTGTTCGCACCGGTGGCAGGGGACGGGCGCCTGCTGCTGCTGCACGAGCGCCACGGCCGGGAGGAACTGCTGGTCTGGGACGTCCTCGCGGACACAGAGACGGAGCTGTCGCTGGACCTGCCCGGCGAGCTGATCGCCGACTTCCATCCCGACGGTCGAAACCTTCTGGTCTGGCACACCCACGCCGCCCGCACCCGGCTGCACCGCTACGACCTGGAGACCGGCGAGCTGACCGAGCTGACCGTCGCACCGGGGTGCGTGGGCTCGGCGGAAGTCCGCCCGGACGGCACGGTCGAGTACACCTGCTCGTCGGCGGCCGATCCGTCCACCGTGCGGGCGCTGCACCCCGACGGCACCGACCGCGTGCTCCTCACCCCGCCCGGCGAGCGGGCCCCGAGCTCGGTACCCGTCGAGGACCTCTGGGTGGACGGGCCGGGTGGGCGGGTACACGCGCTCGTCGCGCGCCCGGCCGGGATGGCGGGGCCGGCGCCCACGGTGTTCAGCCTGCACGGCGGCCCGCACTCCAGCGACGACGACCGGTTCAGCGCCGTGCGTGCGGCGTGGGTGGACGCCGGTTTCGTCGTCGTCGAGGTCAACTACCGGGGTTCGACGGGCTACGGCTCGGACTGGCGCGACGCGATCGAGGGCAGGCCGGGCACCACCGAGCTGGAGGACGTCGCCGCGGTGCTCGACCGGTGCATCGCCGACGGCCTCGCCGACCCGGCGCGCTGCGTCGTGGAGGGCTGGTCATGGGGTGGCTACCTGGCATTGCTCGCCGTCGGGACACAGCCGGAGCGCTGGGCCGCCGGGCTCGCCGGGGTACCTGTGGCCGACTACCTCGCCGCGTACGCCGACGAGATGGAGCAGTTGCGCGCGTTCGACCGCGCGCTGTTCGGGGGCTCCCCCGAGGAGATCCCGGACACCTACCGAACGGCATCGCCCCTTACGTACGTGGACGCGGTGCGCGCCCCGGTGCTCGTGCTGGCAGGGGAGAACGACCCCCGCTGCCCGATCCGGCAGGTGGACAACTACCTGGACGCGCTGGCGGCGGGCGGGACCGTGCGATACGAGGTGACCCGCTTCGACGCGGGCCATGGCTCGCTGGTGGTGGACGAGACCATCAGACACATCGCGACAGAGATCGCCTTCGCCCGGCGCGCCACCACCTGACGCGACACGGATCGGTCCGATGGACGCGACACGGCACTGTCACGGATCGGTAGCGGCATCGAAACACTCCGGGTGCAGCCTGGGGTTGAGTTCGATGAGGAGGTGGGCGGGTGGCGCTCTGGCGGGTACACGTGGAGCTGGAGGACCGGCCGGGCCGGCTCGGCGAGCTGGCCACCGCCGTCGGCGCCGCCGGATGCAACATCATCTCCCTGCACGTCGTGGGCGAACCGGCCGACGACGGCTCCGTCACCGACGAGCTGCTGATCAAGGTGCCCGAGGCGATCGACCCGGCTGCGCTGACGGACGCCGTGGAGCGGGCCGGGATCCCCTGCACCCTGCTCGTCCGCGCCGATGCCACCGCACTGTCCGATCCCGCCACCACCGCGCTCGCGCTCGCCCGGATGGTCGCCGCCGACCCGGCTACCGCACCCCGCGCGGTGGCGACGATGCTGCGCGCCCGGCTGGTCGATCCGGCCGTGGACGATCCGGCCGAGCACATCCACACCATCCGCGTCGGCGCCCAGCAGCTCCGACTGGGCCGGACGTGGCCGTTCACCGCCACCGAACTGTCCCGCGCCGCCGCGCTGATGGAACTCGTCGCACAGCTCGCGATGTGTACCCCGGCCCGACCGCAGGGCACCGACCGCATCCTGTTGCTGCGCGACGGCTCGGAGGTGCGGTTGCGTCCAGCCGGCCCGTCCGACGCCCCGCTGGTGGCGGCGCTGCACGCCCGCTGCTCACCGGAGGCCCGCCGCTCCCGGTTCCTGAGTCCCACCCCACGGCTGACCGCGGGCCAGCTCGACGGCCTGCTCGGCGGCGAGTCGGGCACCGGCCAGGCCATCCTCGCCGTCACCGTGGACGGCGGCAGCGCCGTCGGGCTCGCCAACCTCGACCCGGAATCCCGGAGCACAGCCCGGATCGCCGTGCTGGTGGAGACCGCCTGGCAGCGCCGGGGCCTGGGCACGGCACTGCTCCGGCGGGTGGCCGACGTCGCCACCGATCAGGGCCTCGCCGAACTCACCGGTGTGGCCCGCCCCGATGACCTCGGCGTGACCAAACTGCTGCGGCGCGCCGGCCTGCGCCCGTCAGCGGAGATCCTGGACGGGGAGGTGCGGCTGCGCGCGCCGCTGCCCACCCCGCCCCCGCCGCCGTCGTCGTCTGACGACCGGATCGGTCCGGTGCGCGGGAATGGATCCCCAGCGCACCACTCCCGGGCCCTCAGCTCAGGGTGACGGGCGGTGCGGGACGGTGAACGAACAAGCCAGCGGACCTGACCTGATCGCACCTGGGGACGGCTGCAACGATTTCGCCACAGCGAGGATCGTGGCGAGACCGGATGCACTGATCTCTGCTGAACATGATTGTCGATGTAGAGGGTTGGTTGCCTGGCGTGGCCGGAGTCGGTATCGGTAGCGAGTTCTACGACCCGACGACGTTGTTGCAGGCGGCCCACGCTCGGACGGCGGGGATCTTGTCCGCCGACAGGTTATCCATGATCACGTAGATGCGTCGGCCCGCTGCACACCATCGGACCCGCATGATCAGGCGGCGTACTGTGTGTACATACATACACCCAGGGGTATCACCGGCGGCAGAGCCATGAAAGAGATGTAGCGATGAAGATCGAGGACAACGTCGTCGGCACCGTGGTCAACCGGTTGCGCCGCGCCGAGGGTCAGCTCGGCGGCGTGATCCGCATGCTGCAGGAGGGCCGCGACTGTAAAGACGTGGTCACCCAGCTCGCCGCCGTCAGCCGCGCACTGGACAAGGCCGGGTTCGCGATCATCGCCGCCGGCCTCGAGCAATGCATCACCGCCGGTGAGGACGGCAAGGCCGACCGCGCCCAGATGGAGAAGCTCTTTCTCTCTCTCGCCTGACGCCCAACCCCACCATCAGGAATCGACCTGAGGAGTACCACGCGAAAGACTGCATCACCATCGTGGGCACAGCCGCGATGAGCTGGTTCGGCGGAGAGCCGCTGCCAGGCCCGTTTCGGTAGACCCTTGGTGAGATCGTCGGCGCGCACCGGTCCGGCCGCGGTCGGGACGCGGCGGTCGCAGCCGATGGCCAGCACATACCCGACCCGCCGGGACTCCAGCTCCGCGCGCAAAACGGGATCGGCGCCATAGACCTCGTCGCTGGTCCAGGACCTGGGGAGGTAGAGCTCCCGGTCGATCATCGCGTGACCGCGGGCACCGGCGTGCACACGCCCTTCTTGAGGTGGGTGCTGCATCCCGTGCGGGTCCCGGTCCCCGGCGTGCTCGGCGATACTCCGACAATTCTTGCGCGGCAGATCGGCCAGCAGCCCGAGCAGGAACCTACGCGTCCGGCGGCGCGTCTCGACCCGGACGAACCGCCCCGCCATCCCTTCGAGCAGCCTGGTGGTCTCGGCTTCCCAGCGGGCTGGCCCTACCCTGTGCCCCACGGCCACTGCTTGATCATCTGATGTCGACAC